>NZ_JAXION010000157.1:0-8390 GCF_049311045.1 Rhodococcus sp. 7Tela_A2
CCGGCGGGGGAGTGGGGGGGGGGGGGGGGGCCAGGGGGCCGCCCGCGGGGGGCCAGAACCCGGTGGGGCGGCGGCGGCGTCCCCCGGCGCGCACCGACCCGAAGTTCGCCCGCCGGATCGTGCCGACCCCGCGGTCCTCGTCGTTCCCGTCCGGGCACGCGGCCGCGGCCGCGGCGGGGGCGCCCCGGGGGGGCCCGGGCTCGCCCGGCGGGGGGGGGGGGGGGGGGGCGGGGGGGGGGGGGGGGGTGGCCGCCGCGCGGGGGGGGGGGGGGGCGCGACGACGAGCCCGCCGCGGTCCGCACCGTGGTCGCCGCGCCCGCCCTCGACGGCGGCGACGGCTTACTGCTGGTGGTCAATCCGGGTGCCGGGAGCAGCGACGAGACCGCGGAGTTGTTGCGGCAGGGACTTCCGCGCGCCGAGCAGATCGCGCTCGACACCGACACCGACCCGGCCGGTCAACTCGACACACTCGTCGCCACCCACCGGCCCCGGGCCCTGGGAGTGTGCGGCGGCGACGGCACCGTCGCCGCGGTCGCGGCTGCGGCACGGGCACACGACCTGCCGTTGGCGGTGTTCGCCGGGGGCACCCTGAATCATTTCGCCCGGGATCTCGGCTCCGACGATCACGCCGCCACGATGCGGGCGGTGACCGGCGGGCACGCCATCGCGGTCGGACTCGGCGAGGTCACGGTCACGGGCGCGGCCGGCACCAGCACCCGCGTGTTTGTCAACACCGCCGGCATCGGTGGTTATCCCGACACCGTGCGGCTGCGGGAACGGTGGGAACCGCGCATCGGCAAGTGGCCGGCGGCGGCACTGGCGATGATCGACGTGTTGCGGACCGCGAAACCGATGCGGGGCCGGCTCGACGGCGCCCCGGCGGCCTGGTGGCTGCTGTTCGCCGGAAACGGCCGGTACACGCCCCGTGACCAGGTGCCGATGTCGCGGACGGCGCTCGACACGGGCACCCTCGATGTCCGGTATCTGAGCGCGGATCGCCGTTGGTCGCGGGTGCGGCTGATCTACGCCGCGGCCACCGGCACACTCGGGGCGTCCCCGGTGTACCGGCAGTACGACACCGCCACCCTGACGGTGCGCGTCGAGGGACCCGCCGTGGCATTGGCCACCGACGGAGAAGCGCCCGGCGACGGCACCGTCTTCGGTTTCCGGGCGCTACCGTCCGCGTTGCGGGTGTACCGGCCGCCGGCCGATCAGTCCGCGCTCTGACTCGACGTGCCGTCCGGGCCGGAGTCGGACTCCCCCGCCCCGGACTCCTCTGCCCCGGACTCGCCGGTGCCGGATTCGGTACCGGCAGGCAGCAGTGCCTCGAGCGCGGCCCCGGAGATCCGGCGGAACGCCCGGCGTGGCCGCGCCCTCTCGAGCACCGCGACCTCGAGTTCGCCGCGGCCCAGAGCCCGCGGCGTCGCGTCGTTTCCGACCGGTTGCTGCAGGGCCCGCACCGCCACGCCCACGGCGTCCTCGAGCGACATCCCGGGACGGTACGACGACCGCAACGCCGTGAGGATCGGTTCGGTGTTGCCCCCCATCACCACGAACTGCGGCTCGTCGACGATCGACCCGTCGTAGGTGATCCGGTACAGCTGCGACACCTCGTCCCCCTCGGCGCGAGCCACCTCCGCCACACAGATCTCCACCTCGAACGGCTTGGGCTGATCGGTGAAGATCGACCCGAGGGTCTGCGCGTAGGCGTTCGCGAGTGCCCGCCCCGTCACGTCCCGCCGGTCGTACGAATAGCCGCGCATGTCGGCGTGCATGATGCCGGACCGGCGCAGGCTTTCGAACTCGTTGTACTTGCCCACCGCGGCGAACCCCAGCCGGTCGTACAGCTCGCTGATCTTGTGCAGTGCCTTCGACGGGTTCTCCGCGACGAACAGCACGCCCTCGGAGTAGATCAGCGCGATCACGCTGCGGCCCCGGGCGATGCCCTTGCGCGCGAGCTCCGAGCGATCGCGCATGATCTGCTCGGCGGACGCATAGTAGGGAAGCGTCACAGGTCACCTCCAGCGGTACGTTCGGCCACGATCTCCCGGGCCAGCGCGGACAACGTTTCCTCGGGCACCTCCACGGCGCCCGCCGCGGTGATCACCACCGCGGTCGGATAGATCCCGCGGGTGGTGTCCGGACCCCCGGTACCGGTGTCGTCGTCGGCCGCGTCGTACAACGCCTCCACCGCGTTGCGCAACGCTGCCGGCTCGTCTGCCTCCGCCCGGTACAGCTTCTTGAGCGAGGACCGGGCGAACAACGATCCGGACCCCACCGCGTGGTACCCGGCACGTTCCTCGTAGCGGCCGCCGACCACGTCGTACGACACGATCCGGCCGGCGCGCATCGCGTCGGTCGCGTCCAGATCGAATCCGACGAGCAGCGGCACCACGGCCAGGCCCTGCATGGCCGCACCGAGGTTGCCGCGCACCATCGACGAGAGGCGGTTGGCCTTGCCGTCGAAGGTCAGCGGTACGCCCTCGATCTTCTCGTAATGCTCGAGTTCGACCGCGAACAACCGCACCAATTCGACCGCCAGCCCGGCGGTACCGGCGATACCCGCCGCCGAGTACGAGTCGGTGACGAACACCTTCTGCACGTCGCGGGAGGCGATCATGCTGCCCATGGTGGCCCGCCGGTCCCCGGCGATCAGCACACCACCGGCGAAGGTGAGCGCGACGATCGTGGTGCCGTGCGGAGCCATGTCCACCCGGTCAGCCGCTTCGAACCGGAACCGGTTCTCCGGCAGCAGCTCCGGAGCGTGGATCCGCAGGTGATCGGAAAACGAGGACAGAGGTGACGCGGGGGGGGGGGGGCCGGGGGGGGGGCACCCCCGCGAGAAGAAAACGACGACCGGTCCGCTGTCACTGGCCACCCTTCTGTACGTATGCCCGCACGAAGTCCTCGGCGTTCTCCTCGAGCACGTCGTCGATCTCGTCGAGAAGATCGTCGGTTTCCGAAGCGAGCTTCTCGCGACGTTCCTGACCGGCACCGCCGTCGCCGACGCCCTCGTCGTCGTCTCCGCCGCCACCGCGTGTGGTCTGCTCTTGCGCCATAGCCGCCGACCT
Organism: Rhodococcus sp. 7Tela_A2; assembly: GCF_049311045.1. Taxonomy (NCBI): domain Bacteria; kingdom Bacillati; phylum Actinomycetota; class Actinomycetes; order Mycobacteriales; family Nocardiaceae; genus Rhodococcus; species Rhodococcus sp. 7Tela_A2. Next base: position 3,072 of record NZ_JAXION010000157.1, read on the forward strand.
CCTCCTGTATCCGTGCGATTCCCGTCACCGGTCGACGATCGGTGAGGCCACCGCTACTTCAGACCCCCACCCTACCGAGCCGCACCCCTCCGGGGCGACGACACGACGAGGCTCGCGTGCGTACCGTCCCGGTGGGTCGCGGTCAGTGCGTGAGCTGATCGACCAGTTCGGCGGCCGACTGCGCATTGTCGAGCAGTTCCCCGACGTGGGCGCGGCTGCCCCGCAACGGTTCGAGGGTGGGGATGCGGACCAGCGATTCCCCACCGAGATCGAAGATGACCGAATCCCAGCTCGCGGCGGCGATGTCGGCGCCGAACCGGCGCAGGCACTCGCCGCGGAAGTAGGCCCGGGTGTCCGACGGCGGGGTGTGCACCGCGTCGAGCACCTGCTGTTCGGTGACGAGCCGCTGCATCGAACCCCGCGCGACGAGCCGGTTGTAGAGCCCCTTGTCGAGTCGCACGTCGGAGTACTGAAGGTCCACCATGTGCAGTCGCGGAGCCGACCACGCCAGGTTCTCGCGCTGCCGGAATCCCTCGAGCAACCGCAGCTTCGCCGGCCAGTCCAGCAGATCCGCGCACTCCATCGGGTCGCGTTCGAGCAGGTCCAGCACCATCGCCCACTTCTCGAGAATGTCGAGAATGCGCTTGTCGTCGGTGCCGTCGTGGAACCGCGCGGCCCGCTCGTGGTAGATCCGTTGCAGTGCCAGCCCGGTCAGTTCCCGGCCGTCCGTGAGCGCGACGGTCTTGCGCAGTGTCGGATCGTGGCTGATGTGGTGCACGGCGGTCACCGGGCGAGCGAGCTGCAGGTCGCTCAGGTCCACGCCCGCTTCGATCAGGTCGAGGACCAGCGCCGTGGTGCCTACCTTGAGGTATGTCGACATCTCCGCGAGGTTGGCGTCGCCGAGGATCACGTGCAGGCGCCGGTACTTGTCGGCGTCGGCGTGCGGTTCGTCGCGGGTGTTGATGATGCCGCGCTTGAGGGTCGTCTCCAGACCCACTTCGACCTCGATGTAATCGGAGCGCTGCGACAGCTGGAACCCGGCCTCGTCGCCGTTCTGGCCGATCCCGACCCGGCCCGACCCGCAGATCACCTGCCGGGAGGCGAAGAACGGGGTCAGGCCCGCCACGATCGACGAAAACGGGGTCTGCCGTGCCATCAGGTAGTTCTCGTGGGTGCCGTACGAGGCGCCCTTGCCGTCGACGTTGTTCTTGTACAGCTGCAGTCGCGGTGCGCCGGGCACGCTCGACGCGTGCCGGGCGGCGGCTTCCATCACCCGCTCGCCGGCCTTGTCCCAGATCACCGCGTCGAGCGGGTCGGCCACTTCGGGCGCGGAATATTCGGGGTGGGCGTGGTCGACATACAGTCGGGCCCCGTTGGTGAGGATCATGTTCGCGGCACCGACCTCGTCGGCGTCGATCACCGGGGCGGGACCGTTGAACCGGCCCAGATCGAAGCCGCGGGCGTCGCGGAGGGGGGATTCCACCTCGTAGTCCCAGCGGGTGCGCTTGGCGCGTGGCACCCCTTCGGCGGCGGCATAGGCGAGCACCGCCTGGGTGGAGGTGAGAATCGGGTTCGCTGTGGGGTCGTGAGGCGAAGAGATCCCGTATTCGACCTCGATACCGATGATCCGCTGCATAGCGTCGAGCCTAGGCGATGCGGGTGCGCGCGGCGTCGGGACGCCGAGCCGGTGGGGGGGGGGGGGGGGGGGGGGGGGGGGGGGGGCCCCCCCCCCCCCCCTCGGTGCCGATCGGAACTCTCTGTGTTCCTACAGGTACTGACCGGTGTTCGACTCGGTGTCGATCGCCCGGCTGGCGCTGGCGTTCTTGCCGGTGACCAGCGTGCGGATGTAGACGATGCGTTCGCCCTTCTTGCCCGAGATCCGGGCCCAGTCGTCCGGGTTGGTGGTGTTGGGCAGGTCCTCGTTCTCCGCGAACTCGTCGACGATCGAGTCGAGCAGATGCTGCACCCGCAGACCCGGCGCGCCGGTCTCGAGCACCGATTTGATCGCGTATTTCTTGCCGCGGTCGACGATGTTCTGGATCATCGCGCCGGAGTTGAAGTCCTTGAAGTACAGGACTTCCTTGTCGCCGTTGGCGTAGGTGACCTCGAGGAAGCGGTTCTCCTCCGACTCGGCGTACATGCGGTCGACGACTCGTTCGATCATCGCCCGGATGCACGCGGCGCGATCGCCGCCGAATTCGGCGATGTCGTCGGCGTGCACCGGCAGGGTCTCGGTGAGGTACTTGGAGAAGATGTCGAGTGCCGCTTCCGCGTCGGGCCGCTCGATCTTGATCTTCACGTCCAGCCGGCCGGGCCGCAGGATCGCCGGGTCGATCATGTCCTCGCGGTTGGACGCGCCGATGACGATGACGTTCTCGAGTCCTTCGACGCCGTCGATCTCGCTGAGCAACTGTGGCACGACGGTGGTCTCCACATCGGAGGACACCCCCGAGCCGCGGGTACGGAAGATCGAATCCATCTCGTCGAAGAACACGATCACCGGAGTGCCCTCGGACGCCTTTTCCCGCGCCCGCTGGAAGATCATCCGGATGTGCCGCTCGGTTTCGCCGACGAACTTGTTGAGCAGTTCGGGGCCCTTGATGTTGAGGAAGAAGGACTTGGCGTCCTTGGAATCCTCGCCGCGGGCCTCGGCGATCTTCTTCGCGAGAGAGTTCGCGACCGCCTTGGCGATCAGCGTCTTTCCGCAGCCGGGCGGCCCGTACAGCAGCACGCCCTTCGGGGGCCGCAGCGCGTACTCGTGGAACAGGTCCTTGTGCAGGAACGGCAGTTCCACCGCGTCGCGGATCTGCTCGATCTGCCGGCCCAGGCCACCGATGTCGCCGTAGTCGACGTCCGGCACCTCCTCGAGCACCAGGTCTTCTACCTCGGCCTTCGGTACGCGTTCGAAGGCGTACCCGGCCTTGCTGTCGACCAGCAGGGAGTCGCCCGGCCGCAGCTTGAAGTTGTCCGGCCCGTCGGTCTCGTCGGTGTTCGAGGTGCTCGCCGGGTCGAGGGTGCGGGCCGCCGCGGCGGCCAGGGGCGCGGCCAGCCACACGACGCGTTCCTCGTCGGCGTGCCCGACCACCAGCGCGCGGCGCCCGTCGTCGAGCAGTTCGCGCAAGGTGGTGATCTCGCCGACGCGCTCGAACTCGCCTGCTTCGACGATGGTCAGAGCTTCGTTGAGCCGTACGGTCTGCCCGGGACGGAAGTCGTCGAGTTCGAGATTCGGCGACACCGCCACCCGCATCTTGCGGCCCGAGGTGAACACGTCGACGGTGTGGTCGTCGTAGGTCTCGAGCATCACTCCGTAGCCGCTGGGCGGCTGTCCGAGCCGGTCGACTTCCTCCCGCAGCGTGATCAACTGCTGGCGGGCGTCCTTGAGGGTCTCGAGCAGCTTGCCGTTGCGCACGGTGAGGGACTCGAGGCGGGCTTCGAGGTCGCGTACCCGATCGGACGGTTCGGCGAGCATGCGGCGCAGCGTGGCAACCTCCGCGCGCATCTCTTCGATCTCCCGTGCCGCCGCAACCGCATCCGGATTCTGTGAGTTCATGAGCGACTCCCTCCATGTGGTTATTCCACGCTACCGGGCGTTGGCCGAATGTGTACGACGACACGAAATCGTCGGGTACCGAACGGGTGTCGGTGTGCTCGACCGGCACCTCCTCGGCACCCGGTCAACGCTGTTAGGCTAACCTAACTATCTGTTTCGTCCCTTGTCCCGAAAGGACCCACTCCGTGACCACCCGAACCCTGTTGGCCGCCGCCGCGGGGGCGGCCGTGGCACTCCTGCCCGCCTGCTCCGACTCGTCGTCGGACACCACCACCGACAGCACAGCGACGAGCGCGACCACCACCGCCACCACGACGACTGCCACCGCGGCGGCCCCGGTCGACGCGGCGGTCCTGCAGCAGCCGGTGGACGTGTTCTTCGACCCCGCCGCAAGCACCGACGACCGCGTCGCCGTCGTCGAGGACGGCGACGAGCACCGCGCCGAACTCGATCAGTTCACGGGTGTGCTCGCCGGCTATCCGCTCACCGGCACCGTCGGCGAGGTCACCGTCGTCGACGACGACACCGTCACCGCGACCACCGAGGTCGCCGGCCCACACGGCGGCGCCCCGATGCCTCTGCAATTCAGCCGCACCGACGACGGCCGCTGGGTCCTCGACGACGACGCCGCCTGCTCGATCCTAGAAATGGGCCGGATCACCTGCGCATAATCGCGCCCCGGCCCGTCGGGCTCCGGGCCCGACGGACTCGCAGCCGCTGGGTCAGCCCTTACCGGCCCGGCGCTGCGGCTTCGGGGTGACGGTGCCCTCGGCGAGTTTGCGCGCCGACACCAGGAACGCCGTGTGCCCCTGCATCCGATGCTCCGGGCGCACGGCCAACCCCACCACGTGCCAGCCCCGCACGATCGACTCCCACGAGCGCGGCTCGGTCCAGCACGCCTGCTCCCGCATCGCCTCGACCACCTTCGACAACTGCGTCACCGTCGCCACGTACACGATCAGCACCCCGCCCGGTACCAGCGCGTCGGCCACCGCCGGCAGCGCATCCCACGGCGCGAGCATGTCCAGCACCGCCCGGTCGACGTGTCCGTGCGCCTCGAGGTCGTAGTCGGCGACATCCCCGAGCGTCAGATTCCAGTTGGCGGGCCGCTCCCCGAAGAACGTCTCCACATTGCGCACCGCGTGGACCGCGTGGTCGTCGCGCACCTCGTACGAGATGACGGTGCCCTCCGGGCCGACGGCCCGCAGCAGCGAGCACGTCAGTGCCCCCGATCCGGCGCCCGCCTCGAGCACCCGCGCACCGGGGAACACATCACCCTCGTGCACGATCTGCGCTGCGTCCTTCGGATAGATCACCTGCGCGCCCCGCGGCATCGAGAGCACGTAGTCGACCAGCAGCGGTCGCAACGCCAGATACGGGGTGCCGTTCGTGGAGGTCACCACCGAACCCTCGTCCGCGCCGATCAGCGCGTCGTGCACGATTCCGCCGCGATGGGTGTGGAACTCCTTGCCCGCCTCGAGCACCACGGTGTATTTGCGGCCCTTGGCGTCGGTCAACTGCACCCGGTCCCCGACCTGGAAGGGTCCGCTGCGCCCGAGTCCGCCTTCTGCCATCACCGTGTCCACCTTCGTCCGATCACCGCGCCGACCTCGGCGCGCGGGACCCCGCATGGTGCCGGTCCCGGGTCTCTAGCGTGCCAGGTCGCGCCCGGCGACCGACCACGCCCCCCACCGACCACGCCCTCACCGGCGGCGGCGCCCCCCGTGTGGGGCCCCCCGCGCCCCCCCGGCCCCCCACCGGGCCCGGGG
>NZ_JAXION010000158.1:0-8390 GCF_049311045.1 Rhodococcus sp. 7Tela_A2
CAGCAACGGTGCCCGCCTCGACCGGCGGGGCGCCGTGCGGGCCGCGGCGTGGGCGGCGCGCGCGCCCCAGGCCGCGCGGGGGGGGGGGGCCCCGGGGGGGCCCCCCCCCCCCCCCCCCCCCGGGGGGCCCGCCCGCGCCCGCCCCCGCTGTCGTATGTGCCGGACGAACCCGGAGGGTCGTCAGAGCGACAGCCGCTTGCGGGCCGCGGCGTATTCGTCGGCGAGTCGCTCGACGACGCGAGCGGTGGGAGCGATCCGGTCGATGACGGCGATGCCCTGACCCGCACCCCAGATGTCGCGCCACGCCTTCGCGGTGCCGCCGGGTTCGGTCTTGTCGTCACCCAGGTTCATCGCGGACGGATCCGAGGTGGCGAGGTTGTCGGGGTCCATGCCCGCGCGGCTGATGCTGCCCCGGAGGTAGTTGGCGTGCACGCCGCTGAACAGGTTCGTGTAGACGATGTCGGAGGCCGACGAGTCGACGAGCATCTGCTTGTACTCGTCCTGGGCGTGTGCCTCCGTCGTCGCGATGAACGCCGACCCGATGTACGCGAGATCCGCACCGGCAGCCTGCGCGGCGAGAATGGAATTGCCGTGCGCGATCGCGCCCGACAGCAGCAGCGGACCGTCGAACCAGGTGCGGATCTCCTGGACGAGAGCGAACGGAGACTGCGTGCCCGCATGTCCGCCGGCGCCGGTGGCGACCGCGATCAAGCCGTCGGCGCCCTTCTCGACGGCTTTCTTCGCGTACCGGTTGTCGATGACGTCGTGCAGGACGATGCCGCCGTACGAGTGGATCGCGTCGTTGACGTCGGTGCGTGCCCCGAGCGAGGTGATGACCAGCGGCACCTGGAACTCGACGATCGTCGCGAGGTCTTCTTCGAGGCGGTCGTTGGACCGGTGCACGATGAGGTTCACCGCGTACGGCGCGGACGGTGTCTCGGGATTGTCGGCGTCGTACCGGGCGAGTTCGTCGGTGATCCGGGTCAGCCACTCGCGCAGTTGCGAGTGCGGGCGGGCGTTGAGCGACGGGAACGACCCGACGACACCCGAAATGCATTGTGCGATCACGAGATCGGGGTTGGACACGATGAACATCGGCGATGCCACGACGGGCAGGCGCAGGCGATCCTTCAGAATCGGCGGCAGACTCATATACGTAACTCCTCGAGGGTGAGTGGTCAGGCTTGCTCTAGTTGTGCCGCCATGCGGGGGATCAGCGCCTGCAGGCCCTTGACGGGGCGGATCATGACTTTGAACCCGACGATCCGGTCCCGGTCGTCCCACTCGATCAGATCCACGCCGTTGACGTGTACGCCGTCGAGATCGGCGACGAATTCGAGCACCGCGGAGTTCGGGCCGTACCACTCGCCGACGTAGTGGAACCCGGTGTCGCCACCGAACACGGTGAGCGCCGCCCGGAGGTACGCGACCGTCTTGGCCTTGCCTTCCTGCGGGGTGAACACGGCGGGCGACAGGAACACGGCGTCGTCGGCGACGAGTACGTTTAGCGCGTCGAGGTCGTTCGTCTCGATCAGGTGATGCCATCGGTCGATCACTGCCGGGCGGGCGGGATGCGTCACGTGGGTTCGCCTCTCGGTGGGGTGGGTCCGAGCGTAGAGTCCGGCGACTAAACGGTCAACAGTGACTGTTCGTGATTTGGCCTCGCGTGGGGCGCGCGCGGGTGCCGGTCCCGGGCGGTGCAGCGGCAGAGGCTAAGGTACGACGGGGCGGCGCGTGTCGCGTGCCTCGTCGTGACATCGAAAGTGGAGGTAACCGGGATGTTTGAACTCTTCGGCATGATCGTCGTCGTGCTTTCGATCGCTGTCGTGACCGTCGGCACCCTGATCCTGCTCGTGATCTCGACGATCAACCCGCATTTCATGCAGCGCAAGGCCAAGAACCCGAGCCTGGTCAAGGCCGACGCACACCGCGCCGAGTAACCAGCCCGTCGGACCGGCCGGAGAGCGCCTACCCCCAGCCCAGCTGGTGGAGGCGCTCTTCTTCGATGCCGAAGTAGTGCGCGATCTCGTGGACCACCGTCACCAGCACTTCGTGGACGACGTCGTCGTCCGTCCGGCAGATATCGAGAATGGCGTCCCGGTAGATCGAAATCGTGTCCGGTAACGAGCCCGCGTAATGACTGTCGCGCTCGGTGAGCGCGATCCCCTGATACAGACCCAGCAGATCCGGTTCCTCGTCGTGGCGCGGTTCGACGAGCACCACGACGTTGTCGATCGCGCGCGCCAGTTCGGCCGGGATCTCGTCGAGCGCCTCCGAGACGAGCTCCTCGAAATGCTCGTCGCTCATGTGTACGCCCATCACTGACCCGGGAGGGGAACGGCGCCGGGCAGCGGACTCGGCAGCGACCTGCCCTCGGGCAGCGGTTCCGGCGCCACCGGCGGCTGGCCGTCGATGAGGATGTCACCCTTCGCCGATCCCGTGATGGATGCGAATCCGCCGCCTTCGACCTGCTTGCCGATCGAGCAGTTGACCTTACGGCTGCCTGCGAGCCAGCTGTCGTACCCGAGGTTGTCCCAGAACAACGTCAGCGTCTTGTTGCGGAGCGCCTGCGGGTCGCCCAGGTATTCGCCGACCAGTCGCGTGCACGTCTCCTCGAGGTACCTGTCCTGGTCTTCGATGCTGGGGAGACCTTCGGGGAACTGCGACGACAGATCGACGGTGGCGACGACCTCGAACGCGTGCGGTTTCGCGCAGTCGACGGGGTCGGCCGGGATGCCGTTGTTGATGCCGATGCACACTCCGGTGTCCCACGCCCGCGACTGGTCCTGCTCTGCCACCCGTCCCTCGATGGGGAGGAGATTGCCCGTCGTCGACGAGAACTGCAGACCGCACCGCAGCGTTCGTTCTCCGGCGGCCCATCCGGCCTCGCCGGGATTGATCAGACCGACGCTGAACTTGCCGACCGGATCGAATCGGCTCTCGAGATAGTCCATCGCCGCCGGGACACACAGTTCGTCGCGCAGGGCGGTGAACCGCATCACCGACGGGAATCGGGAACCCGGCCCCCACTCGGCACCCGGGAACGTGCTCAGATCGATGTCGGCGACCACCTCGAACAGGTGCCTCTGCTCGCAGTCGACCTTGGTGAGATCGCCGGCATCGAGAGCGGTCCAGGTGAGGCAGTCACCCGTCGAGGCGGTGCCGAACGCTTCGCCCGCCACCGCGCCCGTGGTCGCCACGCTCCGGCCGTTGTCGGTGGTTCCGTCGGTGGAACCCTCGAAACCCGCCACGACGAACGTCGCGACCGCCGCGAGCACAGCGCCCACGGCGACGAATATCAGCGCGCGTCGGGTCAGCCTCGCGGAAGGCGGGCGTCGGTGGGGCTGCTGCTCAGATTCTTCGGCCATCACGTTCCATCATGCCCGTTCGTGCGGCCGGCGGTAGCGTCGGATCATGACCGATGAGCCTATAGATCCGCGAATTCTCGAGATCGCCCAGCTTATGTTCGACGCGGCGCGCGCCGGCGATGCCGCGACCCTTGCCGAGTATGTGGACACGGGGGTGCCGGCGAACCTCACCAACGGTTCCGGCGACACGCTGGTCATGCTCGCGGCGTACCACGGTCATGCGGATGCGGTACGGGTGCTCGCCGAGCGGGGTGCAGATCTCGATCGCCTCAACGACAAGGGCCAGTCGCCGCTGGCGGGTGCCGTGTTCAAGGGAGCCGACGACGTCGTCCGGGTTCTGTCCGAAGCCGGTGCCGATCCACGGCTCGGGCATCCCACCGCAATCGATACGGCCAAGATGTTCGGGCGCGAGGAGTATCTGGAACTGTGGCAGCGGTAGGCTTCCAGTCGTGATCGACCTCAAGTTCCTCCGCGAGAATCCCGATGTCGTGCGTGAATCGCAGCGCACCCGAGGCGAAGATCCGGGCCTCGTCGATACCCTGCTCGAGGCCGATGCGGCGCGCCGGGCGGCTGTCCTCGCCGGCGACAACGCGCGAGCCGAACAGAAGGCTCTGGGTAAGAAGGTCGGCCAAGCCGCCCCGGAGGAGCGCGCCGCGCTTCTCGAGGGAGCGAAGGAACTGGCCGCCAAGGTCAAGGAACTCGAGGTCGAGCAGAACGCCGCCGAGCAGACCCGGGAGCGCGCACACCTCGCGATCTCCAACGTCGTGGAGGGCGCCCCCGCCGGTGGCGAGGACGATTTCATCACCCTCGAGACCGTCGGTGAGCTGCCCACCTTCGACTTCGAGCCCAAGGATCACCTCGCGCTCGGTGAGTCGCTCGGGCTGATCGACATGGAACGCGGAGCCAAGGTGTCGGGTGCGCGGTTCTACTTCCTCACCGGCTACGGCGCGCTGCTGCAGCTCGGCCTGCTGCAGCTCGCCGCGCAGAAGGCCACCGCGAACGGCTTCACCATGATGATCCCGCCGGTGCTCGTGCGTCCCGAGGTCATGCAGGGCACCGGGTTCCTCGGGCAGCACGCCGACGAGGTGTACCACCTGGAAGAGGACGATCTGTACCTGGTCGGTACGTCCGAGGTTCCGCTCGCGGGCTACCACTCGGGCGAGATCCTGGACCTGGAGAAGGGCCCGAAGCGGTACGCGGGCTGGTCGTCGTGCTTCCGCCGCGAGGCCGGCAGCTACGGCAAGGACACGCGCGGCATCATCCGCGTGCACCAGTTCGACAAGGTCGAGATGTTCGTCTACTGCAAGCCGGAGGACGCTGCTGCCGAGCATCAGCGTCTGCTGTCGTGGGAGCGCGAGATGCTCGCCTCGATCGACGTGCCCTACCGGATCATCGACATCGCCGGTGGCGACCTCGGATCGTCGGCGGCCCGGAAGTTCGACTGCGAAGCCTGGGTGCCCACGCAGGAGCGCTACCGCGAGCTCACGTCGACGTCCAACTGCACGACCTTCCAGGGCCGCCGGCTCAACGTCCGGTATCGCGACGAGAACGGCAAGCCGCAGATCGCGGCGACCCTCAACGGAACGCTCGCGACCACGCGTTGGCTCGTCGCGCTGCTCGAGAACCACCAGCAGGCCGACGGCTCGGTGAAGGTGCCGGCGGCGCTGGTGCCCTTCGTCGGGCGCGAGGTGCTCGAGCCCGTCGTCTGAGCTGAGCCGCTCGGGCTCACTCGTCGAAGGTGTGGTTACGCGCGCTCACTCGCGGTGACGCACGACGTTGATCACGTTGCCATCCGGTGCCCGGACCAGGAATCGGCGCACACCCCACTCCTCGGTGGTGAGAGGGTGGACGATCTCGTAGCCGGCCTGCCGGGCTTCGTCGTATGCGGCATCGACGTCGTCCGTGTGGACGGACATCACCGCATCCTCCGGTGCGGTGGCGTCACCGCTGACGAGCTGGACGTGCGCTCCGCTGTCGGGATCGGTGTAGCGGGCCACCCAGCCCATGTCGAACTCTTCGGTACTCAACCCCAGGTAGTCGCGGTAGAAATCCTTGGCCGATTCGACGTCGGATACATGAAGGTTGGTGGTGATGCGCCTGGCATGCATGTCGTCCTCCTACGCGGCGGGTACACCGATCGTCGGCGCAGGGCGCCTCGATGTCGACCCTTCGAGCTGCGGGCGCGACGAACCGAGGCGCTCCAACCCTGACGCGTCGGGTTCAGCGCAGAACCAGGCAGGTCGAGGACGCGGTGGCGATCAGTCGGCCGTCCGCGTCGCGCGCCTCGCCCCGCGCGGTCGCGGTGCGACGCCCGGTGTACTCGCAGAACCCGTGGACACGCACGGCGGACTGTCCGGGCTGGATCGGCCTTATGTACCGGACCTGCAGGTCCAACGTCGTGTACCCCACTCCGGCCTCGAGCGTGCTCGACACGCTCAGTCCCATGGCGGTGTCGAACATCGCCGCGAGCACGCCGCCGTGCACGCTGCCGACGGCGTTGGCGTGGAACTCCTGAGGTTCGATGCACACCTCGACGAACCCTTCGCGGGCGTCGGTGACGGCGAAACCGAGGGTCCGCGACGTCGGATGCTGCGGGATGGAACCGTCGATCATGCCGCGCAGGAAGTCGAGGCCGTGCATGTCACGATTGGCGGCAGCGGTGGGCGCCGGATCGTCCCAGGTGTAGGTGCGCGAGCGCTCGGGCGCATTCTCCTCGGTCACCGTCCGACCGTATCCGATGCCCGAAAAGGGGAGTGACAGGCACCGGGGACGCGTGGCACCCTGGCATCATGCGCCGACGACGTTGATCCGAACCGCACGATCCCCTGTCCTGCCGGGCTATATCGGTCCGTGCAGTGTCCGTCCGCGCCGTGGCCTATGCCTCGATCCGGGAGTTCGTGCCGTTCTACGGCCTGTACGCCCTGCTGTTCGAAGATCACGGCCTCAGCGCCGGCAGCATCTCGTCCCTGTTCGTCCTCTGGTCGGTGGTCGCCTTCGTCTCCGAGGTGCCGTCGGGCGCCTGGGCGGACACGGTGTCGCGACGGGCACTCCTCGCCGGAAGCGGCGTCCTGCTCACCGCGGCCTTCACGATGTGGCTCGTGTGGCCGACGTACTGGGGATTCGCCGCCGGTTTCGCGCTGTGGGGCCTCGGTGAGTCGCTGAAATCCGGCACGTTCGAAGCACTCGTCTACGACGGACTGGCCGCGCGCGGCGGCGAACACCGGTACGCAGCCGTGATGGGTTATGCCGCCGCCGGGGAGATGGTGTGCGTGTTCGCCGCGACGCTGTCTGCGGCCCCGCTGTTCGGCCTGGGCGGTTACGCGCTCGTCGGATGGACGTCGGTGGCGATCACGGTCGCCGGCACGCTGCTGGTGTTCACACTCCCGGCCGCGCCGAAATCGACGGAGGCCGACGAGATCGACGGCCCCGGCGACACCCTCGCGGCGCGGTACCTCGCACGCCTGCGCGACGGCACGAACGAGGTCCGCACCGATTCCGCCGTCCGTCGCGCCGTTGTTCTCACCGCTGCGCTGCTCGCGTGTCTCGCGTTCGACGAGTACTTCGGGTTGCTCGCCCGGGAGGACGGCGCGAGTACGGAATTCGTACCCGTTCTCGTCGCGCTCACCGTCGTCGGGCAGGTCGTCGGCGCGGCAACGGCGGGACGCGGCGCGCAGATGCGCGGCCGGGCGATGGGCGTGATCGTGACGATCGGCGCGCTGGCCCTGGCCCTGGGCGCTCTCGCAGGGGGCGTCGGGGGCTTCGTGGCCATCGGTCTCGGCTACGGCGCCCTGCACCACACCGCGATCGTGGCCGAAGCGCGACTCCAGGAGACGATGTCTGGCCGCGCCCGCGCCACGGTGTCGTCCGTCGTGGGCGTCACGAGCGAGATGCTGTCGGTGGCGATATTCGCCGGGTTCGCCCTCGGCTCGGTGTGGTTGCCCGTCGCGATCCTCGTCGCGGCGGCAACGATGCCACTGTTCGTCCTGGGAGCCGTGGCCGGCCGGATGCTTCCTTCCGCCGCGAAGGGGGAGCCCTCAGGAAGCCCTTAACTCGTCCGCCTAGATTACGGAGCATGTATGCCCGTTTTCTCCCTATTTCCCTCATCGCCGCCGGTGCCGTCATGGTCGGCACCGGCTCCGTGTTCGCCTACACCGACGACCCGCAGGTGACGGTCGTCGCCGAGACCGCGGGCAGCGGTGACACGCCGGATGCCGCCGCGGTCGCCGCCGCCCGGGACACCCTGCAGCAGGCGAGTCTCCCGCTGGCCCTGCTCAACGGCGGAGTGGGACAACTCGCCGACGGAAGCCGCCAACTCGACGTCGGCGCACAACAACTCGCCGACGGACTCACGCAGGCGCACGAGGGCGGTAAGCAGCTCGCGGACGGACTCGGCCAACTCGAAGGCGGAGTGGGGCAACTCGGAGACGGCGCGTCGCAGATCTCGTCGGGCGTCGACGAGGTGGTCACGCGGCTCAGCGGGTTCGGTGAGATGCAGGGATCGGTGACGGCACGGCTCTCCGTCGTCGCCGACACACTCTCCATGAGCGGTGATCCGGTCTCGGCTGGTACCGCCGACGAACTGCGTTCCCTCGTCGACATGCTGAACAGCCAGGGTCTCGGACCGGACACACTCGACCAACTCGGGCAACTGCGCGACGGTGCTCGGCAGCTGTCCTACGAATTGACCTCGCCCGACGCACAATTCGTCGCGGGAATGTCTCAGGCCGCCGACGGGTCCCGGCAGCTGCGCGACGGGCTGATGCAGCTCGACGACGGCGGCCGTCAGCTCGTCGACGGCACGGGGCAGCTCGTGGGCGGAGTCGAGCCGGTCGGCAACGTCGTCAAGGGGATTTCGGAGAACGTGAGTGAGGCCACGGGAGTGCTCCCCGCGCGACCGTCCTCGGCAACTTCCGACGGTACGTCGGAACAGGTTGCCGCCGGTGTCGACGAAGCCGGTGTCGCGGCACGGCAATGGTGGCCGTACGCCTTGATCGCCGCGGGAGCTGTCGCGCTCGCCGCGGC
>NZ_JAXION010000159.1:0-7895 GCF_049311045.1 Rhodococcus sp. 7Tela_A2
CCCGCCCCCAGCGGGCGCGGGGGGCTCGGGGGGGGGTATGCCGGAACCCACCGCGGCCCCGGGGCGCCGCGCCGGGGGCCTTCGTTCGTGGTTGTTGCTAGTCGTTCTGGAAGTAGCTCAGCAGACGCAGGATCTCGACGTAGAGCCACACCAGGGTCACGGTGAGGCCGAGGGCGACGCCCCACGCGGCCTTCTCCGGAGCCTGAGCGCGGATCAGCTGATCGGCGGAGTCGAAGTCCAGCAGGAAGCTGAACGCCGCGATGCCGATGCACACGAGGCTGAAGATGATGGCCAGCGGGCCACCGTCACGCAGCCCGAGGCCGCCGTCGATGAAGAAGCCCGCGATGATGTTGCCCAGCGCGAGGATCAGGACACCGACGAGAGCGCCGACGATCATCCTGGTCAGACGCGGCGTGACCCGGATCGCGCCCGTGCGGTACACGACGAGCATGCCGAAGAAGACACCGAACGTGCCGAGGACGGCCTGAGCGATGAGTGTCGAGCCACCGGCGCCACCGAACGTGATGTCGGTGAACATGAACGACAGCGCGCCGAGGAAGAAGCCCTCCGCCACGGCGTACGCGAGCACGATCGCCGGATTGTCCATCTTGCGGCCGAAGGTGGCTACGAGCACCAGGACGAGACCGAGGAGACCGCCGCCGATGACGAACGGTGCGGCCAGGCCGGTGTTCATGGTGACGAGGACGTAGGAGATCAGCGCAGAGACGGTGAGCACGCCGAGCGTGATACCGGTCTTCGTGACGACGTCGTCGATGGTCATCGACCGCTCGGTCGTGGGCCGCGCCCACGGGTCCGTAGGCGAATACTGCGGCTGGCCGAATTGCTGGGTGACCTGCGCGGCGCCTGCCGACGCAGAGCCGAAACTGGCGTATCCGCCGCCCTCTTGCTTGGGCAGGTTACGGAACACCGGGTTACTGGTGGTGCGCACCGTGCACTTCCCTTCTGGTGGTCGCTTCTGTCCGCTCAACGCGTAAGCCGGGGCAGAAGTTCCCTCCCTCCGACCGCTGTGACGGTCGCCGCAGAGCAGACCCCGGACGAATCGGACTCTACCGGGTGCGCACCGATCGAGTCACGGTGAACTTGGGGTTGCGGCCCTCGACGCTCGTGGCGCCGACCACCCGTTTCAGGATGGGGCGGTAGCGCAGGTGCGAGTTGTACACCGTCCACATCTCTCCTCCCGGACGCAGGATGCGACCCGCCGCGGCGAACATCTTCTCCGCGGCGCCGGTGTGGACGGCCGCGCCGATGTGGAAGGGCGGGTTGCACACCACGAGGTCGACGGAGGCGTCGGGCAGCGAGCCTGCGACGTCGTCGCGCAGCACATCGACGCGGTCGGCGACGCCGTTCGCGGATGCGGTCGCCGCGGCCGAGTCCACCGCGGCGGCCGACTGATCGGTGGCGATCACCCGCATGTCCGGGTGCTGCCGCGCGAGCACGGTCGCCAGGATGCCGGTGCCGCATCCGAGGTCCACGGCGACGGATGCGTCCGGTGCCGTTCGCGGCAGGAAGTCGAGGAGGAAGCGGGTGCCGATATCCAGTCGCGGGCCGGCGAACGCGGCGCCGTGCGCGACGACGACCAGGTCGAGTTCGGGGAGGGTTTCCCGTACCGGATAGGTGCTCGGGCCCGGGATCGGCCCGCGCGCGGTGACCACGCGCGACTTCTGCCTCCCCCGTGACGCCCGGACCTCGGCGAAAGATCGTGCGAGCACGTCGTTCATGGCGACGGTGATGTGCTTGTCCCGGCCGCCGGCGAAGACGACGACTTCCGGGTCGGCGTGCCGGGCGATCGCTTCGGCTGTCTCGGTGAGCGCGCCGAGCGAACGCGGCAGGCGCAGGAGCACGACGCGGGCGCCGCGGAGGAGTTGTTCGTCCAGACCGTGTGACGCGTACCGGTCTGCGAGGTTCTCACGGGAAGCGTTGGCGGCCAGGGCGCGCTCGGCCACGATCGAGTCCTGATGGACGCGCAGGCCGGATGCCTCGTAGCGGACCGCCGCTCCGAGGGTCAGGGCACCGTACTGGTCGTCGATCACGACGACGGTGCCGTCGGGAGCCGCCTCGAGGGCGGGGCCGGCTTCGTCGAGGATCAGCCGGTCCGCGGCATCGACAGCGAACAGATTGGGCGCTTCCACATCCGGGAAGCGCCGCAACCTGTCGAACAGCGAGTCTGTCAGCACTCGCCCTTGCCGGCGTTCTCGATGGCGCGGAGCGTGTCTGCCTGCTGCTCTACGTCGAGCTCCTGCCACTGCGGGAGCTGCTGCTGCGCATCCGCGACGGCCTGCGCTGCCTGGGCACGATCCTGTCCCCATTCCTCGAGCTCGTCGAGGTACGGAACGAGAGCGTCGCAGTTCTCGTCGTAGCTGTTGCCGAGCTGCACACCTGCACCACCCTGCGCCGACGAGGCGCTCGTGGTGGTTGTGGTGGTCGTGGTGGTGGTCTCGTCGGCCGATGCGGTTCCGTCCGAGGATCCGCACGCCGACGCGAGCAGGACCACGCCTGCGCCGAACAGCGCCGCGACAGTCTTCTTCATTGATGTCCCACTTCTGATAGCAGTGTTGTTGGACCGGTCCGTTGGCATCGTTGCCAGGGTCCGGTCGGATCACGGTAAACGAGGGCGTGCGAACGATCCGCGTCGGGAGTGCACATTTCGGGACTACGCTGAAGAAACGGCCCCGCGAGGTGATCGAAACGATGCCCGATTACGAGTTGATCTCCACCCAGCGCGCCCCGGCGCCGACGGTGGACACTGCCGAAATCGTGCGTTCGCTGGCCGATGCGGGATTCACCGACGCCGAAGAAATCGGCCGCGGCGGTTTCGGAATCGTCTTCCGCTGCCGACAGGAGTCGCTGGACCGGACGGTCGCGGTGAAGGTGCTCCGCACGACCCTCGATCCCGACAACCTCGAACGATTCCTGCGGGAACAGCGCGCGATGGGCCGGCTCTCGGGCCACCCGAACATCGTCAACGTGCTGCAGGCCGGGACCACGGACTCGAACCAGCCGTACCTGGTGATGCACTATCACCCGCACGACTCGCTCGACACGCGGATCCGCAAGCACGGCCCGTTGCCGTGGCCGGAGGCGATACGGATCGGCGTGAAAGTCGCCGGAGCACTCGAGACCGCCCACCGTGCAGACGTCCTGCACCGGGACGTCAAGCCCGGCAACATCCTCATCACCGAATACGGCGAGCCCCAGCTCACCGACTTCGGCATCGCGCACGTGGGGGGCGGCTTCCGCACGACACCCGGGATGATCACCGGATCGCCCGCGTTCACCGCCCCCGAGGTCCTGCGCGGCGGGCAGCCGACACCGGCGTCGGATCTGTACGGGCTCGCCGCCACCTTGTTCTGCGCGATCACAGGTCACGCGGCCTTCGAACGCAAGGAGGGTGAGCGGGTCGTCGCCCAGTTCGTGCGGATGACGTCCGAGCCCGTCCCGGACCTTCGGGGCTCCGGTATCCCGGATGATCTGTGCGTCGCCCTCGAGAGCGGAATGGCGCCCGACCCCGAGGATCGTCCGGCGTCCGCCGCGGAGTTCGGTGAGCTTCTCCGTGCAATCGAGTGGCGTCACGGTCTGAAGGTCGACGACATGGCGCTGCCCTCGTCGCCGCCTGCGGATCTCACGGACGCGCGGGCGGACGCACCTCCGGAGACGGGCCACCCGCCTACCGCTGCCGTCACGCCGCGGTCGACTGCCCCCGCCACCCGTTTCCGTCCTCCGCTGCCTGCCCGGCCGCTCGTCCACCGAACCCGCTTGCTTCGACTGCTCCGCTCCGGGCAGAGTCGGCGGCTCACTGCCATCCACGGCCCGACCGGATTCGGGAAGTCGACTCTCGCGGCGCAATGGCGGGACGTGCTCACAGCCGAAGGTGTTCCCGTCGCGTGGCTCACCGTGGACAGCGACGACAACGACGTCACCTGGTTTCTCGCGCACCTGATCGAAGCCGTCAAGCAACTCCACCCCGCGCTCGCCCGCGACCTCGCGCAGATTCTGCAGGCGCACGGTGACGAGGCGACCCGTTACGTCCTGAGTACGCTCATCGACGAGATCTTCCGGACCGGTGAGCCGACGACGCTCGTGGTCGACGACTGGCATCGTGTCACCTCACAGGAAACCGTTGCGGCTCTCGAACTTCTGATCGAGCAAGGGCCACCGAACCTGCACGTCGTCGTCACGAGCCGCAGCCGGGCCGGATTACCGCTCAGCCGCATGCGCGTGCGCGACGAGCTGCTGGAAGTCGACTCGGCCGCATTGCGTTTCGACGACCAGGAGTCCGAGGCGTTTCTTCGCGACGTCGGGGGCCTGCATCTGTCTCCCGACGACGTACAGCGATTGAACAACACCACCGAAGGCTGGGCCGCTGCCCTGCAGCTCGCGTCGTTGTCGTTGCGGGACAGCGACGATCCGTCGGCCATGATCGAGAATCTGAGCGGGCGCCACCACGCGATCGGGGAATACCTTGCCGAGAACGTGCTTTCCACGCTCGAGCCGGAGATGTACGAGTTCCTCACGGCGATTTCGGTCACGCACTCCATCTGTGCCGGACTCGCCACAGCACTGACCGGCGAGCCGCACAGCCAGGCGATGCTCGAGGACGCGGAACAACGCGACTTGTTCCTTCGTCCGGTGGACGACGAACGCGTCTGGTTCCGCTTCCATCACCTGTTCCGCGAGTTCCTGCGCCGACGCCTCGAACGCGACCATCCCGAGCGCATCCCCGCACTGCACCGCGCCGCCGCGCAGTGGTGCGCGCGGCACCACCTGATCCGCGAGTCCGTCGACCACGCGCTCGCCGCCGGTGACACGGCATTCGCGGTGGATCTGGTGGCCACGGACGGCATGTCCCTGATGGAGCAGGGGCATATGGGCACTCTCCTGGCCCAGATCGACAAGCTGCCACCTCGGGCGGTCGCCGACGACCCCCGTCTGCTGTTGAGTCGAAGCTGGGCCAACGCTGCGCTGCAGCGGTTCTCGGAGGCACGGGGGGCGCTTGCCGCCATTCCGGCCGCATGCGCCCGAAGCACTCTCCCCTCGTCCGAACTCGATGCGCTCCTCGTCGAGACCCGCGTGGCCGAAGCGGCGCTCCTGATGAACGCCGATCAGGTCCGGGGGATCGCAGAGTTGGTGGAACCGGTCCTCGCCGAACCCCAGGATGCCCGTCCCTGGGCGGTGGGCTCCGCGTCCGTCTTCGCGTCCTACGCGGACCTCCTGTGTTTCGAATTCGACAGTGCGCGGCGCCGTCAGGAGTGGGCGCGGCCTTACCACGAGCGCACACGCGGGCAGTTCGCGTCGATCTACGGGCTGTGCCTGTGCGGCATGGCCGCGAACGAGCAACTCGACGTCGCGGGCGCCGAGGAGTACTTCCGCAGGGCATTGCGCGCGGCTCGGAACAGCAGCGGAATCCACAGCCACGCGGGTCGGCTGTCGGCTGCGATGCTCGGCGAGATGATGTACGAGCAGGGACGAATCACTGAGGCGGAAGCCTTGCTCGACGAGAGCAAATTACTCGGAATCGAGGGCGGCATAGCCGATTTCATGATGGCTCGCTTTGCCACCGCAGCTCGGCTGAAGTTGCTGCGCGGAGACAGGGATGCCGCCCTCGAACTGCTCGACGAAGGACTTCGGGCGGCGTCGACACACGAACTTCCGCGCCTGCGAGCACGAATCGAGAACGAACGTCTGCGTTTGGGTTTCGACCCCGAGGTACCGCCGCACCGAACGATGCCGGATCCCGATACGCCCCTCGCGGTGGGACCGGAAGAGGTCACCGCGCAATACGAGGACGCTACCGCGATCCGTCTGCTCTACCGCACCGGCGAGCCGGCCGCCGTGGCCGAATCCGTGGAGTGGGCGCGGTGGTGGCAACGCCGGACCGCAGGCCGTCGCCCGCGGACTCACATGAGTTACACCCGGCTCGTCGTGGCATGCCTCCACGCCGCCGGGCGGTACGAGGAAGCGGAGCGAACCGTTGCGCCGCTCGTCGCGCTGTGCGGGGAGCGCGGATTGGTGCGGCATCTCATCGACGGTGGCCCGCACGTGGTCGCGGTGCTCCAGTCGTTGCAGGACAGAGTGCGGACCGGCACGCTGCCCGGAGGCTGGCCCATCGTCGACGAGGCCTTCCTCGCCGAAATGCTCCGACTGGCGGACGCCGGGGGTGTCGGCACCCGAATGTGACGGCCGGAACGGTTGCACGCAGGGACACGCGCCCCGTCGTCACCCGCGACGAACCGGTTCGAGAACACGGGCTCGACCCTGCACACACCGGGAGCGAGTCGGGCAGACTGCGAGAATGACCACCATCCACGACGGCCAGGTCCGCACACGGGTGTGGCGCAGCGGAAAAGTCGAGGGTGACAACGTCCCGTTCGCCGACATCTCGGACTACCTGCAGGACCCCGACTGCCTCGTATGGGTGGATCTTCTCGATCCGAAACCGGAGAGACTGTTCGCGCTGGCGGAGGAGCTGAGCTTCGACCCCCACGCGGTGGAAGATGCGCTCGCGCGCGGCGAACGCACCAAAGCGACGCGCTATGCGACGCACACCTTCCTCACCGTCTACGCCACGCACCTCGCGACCGGCCCTGATCCCGCGGTGGAGGCGTACGAATCCCGGCTGAGCACGACGCGGATCTCGGCATTCCTTCTGCCCGGGTGCCTGGTCACCGTCCGTAGCCGCGGCCCGTTCGACATGGACGATGTGGTGACCCGCTGGGACGCAAACCCCGACCTGCTGAAATTCGGCACCGCTGCGTTGCTGCACGGCCTGCTCGACGTGGTCGTCGACGGGCAATTCGACACCATCCGTGACCTCGACGACGCGATCGAGGAGATCGAGGACGGGTTGTTCGCCGACGAGGCCCAGCCGAAGCAGATCCAGCGGGCTGTCTACAGGCTCCGCAAGGAACTGGTTCAGCTGCGCAGGGTCGTGCTGCCGATGCGAGAGGTCGTCAACGCGGTGATGCACTTTCGCGCCGAACACGGTATCGCGCCCGGGCTGGACGGTTGGTACACCGACCTCTACGACCACGTTCTCCGTGCCACGGAATGGACCGAATCGCTACGCGACATGGTCACGACCGTCTTCGAGACGAATCTGTCGCTGCAGGATGCCCGTCTCAACACCGTCATGAAGAAGCTGACCGGCTGGGCCGCGATCATCGCGGTGCCGACCGCTGTGACCGGCTGGTTCGGGATGAACGTGCCGTTTCCCGGCTCGGGAGAGGAAATGGGCGTCCTCGCGGTCGCTGTCATCGTCTTCTTCTCCGCAGCCGTGCTGTTCGTGCTGTTCAAACGCCGCGACTGGCTCTAGGCCGACCGGTCTCCGCTCGGGCGATCGCTAGAGGAAGACCATGATCAGCGCGATGATCAGCGCAATGATCACCAGCACCGTGACCACGCGCCACACCGCCGCTGCCCCGCCACCGGACCGGTTGCGCGTCAGTTCGGGATCGGCATCGGGGGCATCGCCGATGGGGTCGCCGCTGTTCGGGTCGGACATTTTCTCCTCCTCATGGGTCTACCCAGGCAGTGTTACACGGTCGGCCGCATTCGGCGCCGCTTGCCGGTTCGCGGTTTCGCTGCGTGCCGGCCGGGTATCCGGAGAGAGAACCGTCCGTCAAACAAGGAGGACCGACCGATGGCCGATTTCATCGACAAGGCGAAGCACAAGGCAGAAGAACTGGCCGGCAAGGCCAAGGAGCACGGTGGCAAGGCCACCAACGATCGTGATCTCGAGGCCGAAGGCAAGGGCCAGCAGACCAAGGGCGGCATGAAGCAGGCCGGTGACAAGGTCACCGACGCCGCAGACGACGTCAAGAGGTCGTTCAAGCAGGACTGACTTCCCTGCCGACATCCGGGCCGGGGGCCGCGCATCG
>NZ_JAXION010000160.1:0-7769 GCF_049311045.1 Rhodococcus sp. 7Tela_A2
GCCCCCCCCCCCCGCGGGCTCCAGGGGTTTACGTTCGTAGATATCTACTTGCACGGGCCAACTGGTCGGTCGGCCTTTCTACCTGTGTCCCGCCTCGGTGGACGGAACCTGATCTCGATAACTGACCGCGCACCACCTCCAAGCCGGGTAATTCCTTATGTCCTGGGGCCGCACCAACTCCGGCCCCGATGGAGTCGGACGCTTCGAGGTTTACCTACTCAACTCACTGCCTCGACGCGCCCTACTCCAAGCCTTTTCGACTCCTGAGCGGGCAGTTCGTTCTCGCCCTCTTTCGGACTCGCTCTCACTTACAACACATAATCTACAACCGACAAACCGGAATGTCTACAGCGACCAATGCAGATTTCTGTGATCGTCGTCATCCTGAACGGTGGCTGCCCGCTCGGCTCCGGTTGTGCTTGACGAGGGTGAACTGTTGGAGATCGATCAGGCCCCGCCGGAAATTCTCCGCGCAGCCGGTGAGGTATCGCATGTACCGCTGATAGACCTCTTCGGAGGCCAGTTCGACTGCCTCGTCATGGCGCGCTTCCAGTGCGCGCGCCCACAGATCCAGTGTGTGCGCGTAGTGCGGTTGCAGCGATTCGATGTTCTGCACCCAGTAGCCGTGGCGCTGGGCGCCGGTGATGATCATGTCCCGTTCCGGAAGCTGCCCACCGGGAAAAATCTCTCTGAGGATGAACCGCAGGAACAGCGCGTCGTCCCGGTTCACCTCCACATCCATGTCCTCGAGCAACTGCCGCGAGTGGCCGACGATGGTGTGCAGCAGCATCCGGCCGTCCGGGGGCAGCATGCGCGAGGTGCGCTCGAAGAACGCGTCGTAGCGCCGCCGGCGGAAATGCTCGAAAGCACCGATGCTCACGATGCGGTCCACCGGCTCGTCGAAATCCTCCCAGCCCTGTAATCGGACTTCCGCGGAGCGGCGCCCCAGCGCGAGCCCGGAAATCATCTCGGAGACGTGCTCGTACTGGTTGCGGCTCAGGGTCAGGCCGATGACATTGACGTCGTACCGCTCGATCGCCCGCCGCATCGTCGACCCCCATCCGCACCCGATGTCGAGCAGCGTCATGCCCGGCCGGAGGTCGCATTTACCGAGGGAGAGGTCGATCTTCGCCTTCTGGGCATCCTCGAGCGACATGTCGTCGGTCTCGAAGAACGCACAACTGTAGGTGCGCGTCGGGTCCAGGAACAGGTCGAAGAAGTCGTCGGAGAGGTCGTAATGGGATTGGACGTTCTCATAGAACGGGGTCAGTTTCGGCATCGAGGGCACCCTTCGCACTGGCGGCTGCACGCTGCACACCGCAGTGCGGCTGGGCGACAACCGGAGCGGTGGTGACGATCATTCTTCCAGGAGCGTCACCACACCGTCGGGAGACTGGCGAAACTCGCACCGTGGAGTCCCGTGTCGGCGAATCCGTTACCGAGTGACCCACATCTGCTCGGGCAGCGGTGACGCGAGCGCGTACAGCCGGATTCCGTGGATATTCGCACCCGCGACGATCGACGGCGCCGCACGGATGTACCAGACGCCGGGGAGCAGTTCGGCCAGTCGTTGCTGCACCGTCTCATAGGAGGCCGAGCGGTCCTCGGCCGTGCCGCCGGCCCTGCCCTGGTCCAGTGCTAGGTCGAGTTCCGGGTCTGCAACGCCGGTAACGTTGCCCGGTGAACGGGAGTGAAAGGCGTTCCACAGCGCGGAGTCGGGCTCCTGACTGTCGGCCGCCCAGACCGTCATTCCGAAGTCGCGAGCCGCGATCCGCGGCATGTATGCCGCGTAATCGAGGATTTCGACCTTCACGTCCACGTTGTCGAACGAACTCAACTGCGCCTGAACGGTTTCCGCAACGGACTT
This sequence comes from Rhodococcus sp. 7Tela_A2, assembly GCF_049311045.1. Classification (NCBI taxonomy): domain Bacteria; kingdom Bacillati; phylum Actinomycetota; class Actinomycetes; order Mycobacteriales; family Nocardiaceae; genus Rhodococcus; species Rhodococcus sp. 7Tela_A2. The sequence continues at coordinate 1,868 of NZ_JAXION010000160.1, forward strand.
GATCTCTCGGAGAGATGTTGCGGTGAATGTGAACTCGACCGGCTTGCCTTCGGCGGCGAGTTCGTCGAAGAGCGCCTGCGCCTCTGCCGGATCATGGTGCGACAACGGGATGTCTGCGTAGAACGGGGAGGACTCCGGGAACAGGGTCTCGGGCACCTCACCCATGCCTTCGAACACGGCAGTGTTGATTCCGTCGAGATCGAGGGCGGAGGCTACAGCCTGGCGCGCCCGAGGATCGTCGAACGGTGCCGTGCGGTGATTCATGGCGAGATACTGCCCGCCGCCTACCCGAACCACGTCGGTGACGAGGCCGGCGTCCTCGGCCCTGCTGAGCGCCGACCAACTCGATTCCGAGCCCAGGTCGGCTCCACCGGTGCTGAGCATGTTGATTCGCTGCTGGGCGTCGCTCACGGTCCGGAGCGAAATGCGGTCGAGGTACGGCCGGGGCGCGTCCCAATAGCCCGGATTGCGCTCGAGCTCGATCGTGTCCTGACGCGTCCACTCGGCCAGGACGAAGGGGCCGGCACCGGCAGGATCGGAGTTGAAGGCGTCCCGGCCCTTCTGCAGCGCGGTGGGAGAGGCGATCCAGTTGAGTGCGCTCGACGTAACCGAGTACGGAAACATCGGATTGGCAACGGCCAGCGTGGCCTTCAACGTGGTCTCGTCGACCACCTCGGTCGCGGCGACCTGCGATGCCTGGGGGAGTGAATTCGACGCCGTGGCCGTGTCGCGCAGTCGGTCCCAATTGAATTTCACCGCCTCGGCGTCCAAGGGTGTGCCGTCGGTGAACGTCAGATCCGGACGGAGTGTGAGGACGAAGGTGTTACCGCCGTCCGTGGTGGTGAAGTCCGTGGCGAGGGTGTATTCGATCTCGAGGGTGTCGGGGTTGTCGATCATCAACGTCCCGTACAGAGCGTTGCCGAGCAGTCCTTGACCGACCCAGGTGTTCGCAAGCTGAGCCGGATCGAGTGCCACCGGTTCGCGGACCTGGATGGCTCGTGCAACACCGCCGCTCACCGGATCGCCGGCCGGTCCGGCTGCGGCGGTATCGGGCCCCGCATTCGTTGAGCACGCGCTCACCACGAGCAGCATCGAACATGCCGCGACGAGTCCGGCCAACGATCGTCTCCACCGCGTCATGGGGGTCCTTCCGAGCGCTCACAGTGTGCCTTCGCCGGAGAATGACGTTCTCCGTAGCAGAGAATGTAACAAGACCATCGCACTTACAGAAGATCTCCGGCGAATTCGCCCCGTCGTGCGTATGCAGCAGCACCCGGCCGCATGCGACCGGGTGCTGCTGTACTACGAGGGCCTGATCAGGCTGCGGGTCGTCCCGACTCGCGCAGGGCGCCGAGAGCGTCGATTCGCTCGACCGCCTCGGCGACGATCCGATCGATGAGTTCCTGGCAACTCGGCAGGTCGTCGACCATGCCGACGACCTGGCCGGAGGCGAGGACACCGGCTTCCGTATTACCGTCGACCAGACCGGCTTTGAGAAGCATCGGAGTGTTGGCGGCCATGATGATCTGCTGCCAGGTGCGATCGCTCGCCTTCTTCATCGCGAGACCGTCCCGGACGAGAGTGGACCATTTCATCCCGGTCATGGACTTGAACTTGGTCGCATTGCGTGCCGCCGCGACCAAACCCTTCGCGTAACTGGACCGTTCGAGGCTGTCCACGAGATCGGTGTTGAGCACGCGATGCGGCATGCCGTCCACCTTGAGCGAGACGGTCGTGTCCTGAAGCCCCCGCGCAAGATACTGCTGCTTGACGGAGTCCGGTACCGCGCTGTCGCTCGTGAGGAGGAACCGGGTGCCCATCGCGACGCCGGCGGCGCCGTACGAGAGGGCAGCGGCGAGCCCGCGTCCGTCGAAGAAACCGCCCGCGGCGATCACCGGGATGTCGACGGCGTCGAGCACGCTCGGCAGCAACAGTGTCGTGGCGACCGGGCCGGTGTGCCCACCGCCCTCACCGCCCTGCACGATCACGGCGTCCGCACCCCACGACGCGACCTTCACCGCGTGCTTGGCGGCGCCGATCGACGGGATCACGACGATGCCGTGGTCCTTGAGCTTGGCGATCAGTTCCTTCTTGGGAGCCAGCGCGAACGACGCGACCTTGACGTTCTCCCGGATCAGCAGATCGATGCGCTCTGCCGCATCCGAGGCGTCGGCGCGCATGTTGACGCCGAACGGCTTCTCGGTGAGGGACTTGGTTTTCGCAACCGCGGCCTCGAGTTCGGCGTACGTCATCGTTGCCGAGGCGAGGATGCCGAGGCCGCCCGCGTTCGACGTTGCCGCGGTCAAGCGGGGACCGGACACCCATCCCATGCCCGTCTGGACGATGGGATGTTCGATGCCCACCAGTTCCGTGAGGGGCGTGCGCAGGGTTGTCACAGGGAGACCTCGCGGTCGCGCAGACTCTTCGGGTCGAGCACCTCGCGGATGAGCCGCAGTTCCTCGGCGGTCGGTTCGCGGGTCACGCCGGCCTCGTTCAGCCCGGCAACCTCGAAGGAGGTGTTCTCGGCGACAGTTGCGGCCTCGACACCGGGGTGAAGCGACAGTGCCCGGAACGTGTGGCCCGGGCCGCCGAAGTCGAAGACACCGAGATTGGTGACGACGCGGGGGATGCTCAGGAACCGGTACGCCGGATTCTCGGGATCGATCTTGTCGTATCCGACGCCCGAGACGATGTCGACCTTGTCGGTGAACACCCGGGAGGTGTGCCGGCCGACCCAGTAACTCGTGGCGTGGTTGATGGTGTTGCCCGGGGCACCGCGCACGCCGAACATCTGGCGGGTGGGGTGCTGGAGCGGACCGAAGGCCGAGAGGTTCTGGTTACCGTGGCGATCGATCTGGTTGGCACCCATGACCACGTGGCGCCGGCCGGACGCGACCACGTCGAACACCTTGCGGAACGGCATCCATCCCTCGATCGGGGCCTTGGCGCCGAGCGGCGGAACCTCGGCGAGGATGAGTGCTTCCCCGTCGGTGATCAGCAGGTCGGGCTCGGTGGTGAGCTTGGCGAGCCGGGCGCCGATCTGGGGGAGAGTGGCCATCGGGCTGGCCATGATTTCGCCTGCGCCGGAGAAGATCTCGGCGCACGCGATCGCGCAGTACTCGGCGCGCGTGACGGTCTCGGTGGTGGTCATGCCTGCTCCCCACTCTTGGATTCGGCTGCGAACTTCTGGACGGCGGCCTGGTAGTCGTCTTCGCTGCCCGACAGGAAGCGATCGACGAACTTCTGCCAGGACTCGGGGTCCTTGGCCGACTCGGCGTAATGACGCTGGAACTTCTCGTCGCGCCCGTAACTGTCACCCGCGAGGGTGAAGTGCGCACCGCCGGGTGCTTCGACAACACCGTCGACCATCATTCGGTTGAGAACGATGGACTGCAGCGGAACGGATTTGACGAGTTCTTCGGTGTCGACGATCCGCTCGACCGAGACGTAGCGCTTCTCGGCGGCCATGCAGTAGAGATCGTCGAAGTAGGGATCGACACCCGTGTACGCGGCGTTGCCGTGTGCATCACCGATATTGAGATGCACCAGCGACGCATCGAGGTTCAGTGCGGGCATCGCGATCAAGGTCTCGGTGCCGTCCGGCCCCGGGTAGGGGGAGGTGACGGTCTTCAGCTCGCCTTCCCAGAATTCGACGACGTCCGAACCGAGTCCGGCGCGGATCGGAAGGAAGGGAAGGCGCGCGGCGGCGGCCTCGAGGCCGCATTTGACCATTCCCTCGTCCATTTCGCGTGCGATGATCTCGCCGCCTGTGCGGGCCTTGGCGAACCACGGGTCGTAGAACGGTGCCGAGTCGAGGGAGACGAAACCGTAGTACGCCTTCTTGACCTTCCCGGCCGAGCACAGCAGGCCGAGGTCCGGGCCGCCGTAGGTCACGACCGTCAGGTCGGTGATGTCCGATCGCAGGATCGCGCGGACCAGTGCCATCGGCTTGCGGCGCGAACCCCAGCCACCGATGCCGATGGTCATTCCGCTGCGCAGCTCGCCGACCACATCGTCGAGCGACATTCTCTTGTCACGCATGGGTTTCGAACTCCTGTGAGAGAGGGGACTTCAGCTGTTGGTCCGGGCTTTTCCGGTGGCGACGAATTCGTCGCGATGCTCGTCGGCGACCCCGGCGAGGTTGAGCTCGAACGTGAAGCCCTGCTCGATGCGGTAGCTGGTCTTGACATCGACGGGGTCGATGCGGTTGATCGCTTCCTTCGCCCGGCGGATGACGCGGGTGTCCTTGGCCGCGATCATCTCGGCGACCTCGCGTGCGGCCCCGTCCAATTCGTCACGCGGGACGACCTTGTAGACGGAACCGAAGTGCTCGAGTTGCTGGGCAGTCACGTTCTGTGCCGTGTAGTAGAGCGTGCGCATGAGGTGCTGCGGCACGAGACGCGCGAGGTGCGTCGCCGCTCCGAGTGCACCCCGGTCCACCTCGGGGAGGCCGAAGACCGCGTCGTCGGACGCGAGGATGACATCGGCGTTTCCGACGAGGCCGACGCCGCCGCCGACGCAGAAGCCGTTCACGGCGACGATCACGGGAACCTCGCAGTCGTAGACCGCTGCGAAGGCCGCGGCACAACCGTGGTTGGCGGCGATGAGGGCCTCGTAACCCTCGGTGGCCTGCATTTCCTTGATGTCGACGCCCGCGTTGAAGCCTCGGCCTTCGGCTCGGAGGATCACGACGTGCGTCTTCGGGTCCTTACCGGCGGTGAGGACCGCGTCGGCCAGGTCGAACCACGCCTGCGAGGGGAGGGCGTTCACAGGGGGGAAGTCGACGGTGACCGTGGTGATACCGGCGCTGTCGGAGGTCGAGGTGATGCCCATGGCATGTTCCTAACGTCTGTACCAAACCAAGCGATTGCTTGGTAAGTTAGCACACGAACCCTGTGGGGCACAGGAGCCCGGAACGCTCGCCCGCGCCACAGCTCTCTCGCCGAAACGCGATTTCCTCGAAATCTGAGGGCGTACTACGTTCGGCCCCAACCTGTTACATAACGAATACGAGGAGAGAAGATGACCGAAGCAGTAATCGTGTCGGCCGTGAGATCGCCCATCGGGCGCGCGCGCAAGGGTTCGCTCGCGTCGATCCGCCCCGACGATCTGGCGACACAGATGGTCGCCGCGGCACTCGCGAAGATTCCGGACCTGGATCCGGCGGAGATCGACGACCTGATGGTCGGCTGTGGACAGCCCGCCGGCCAGTCCGGCTTCAACATCGCCCGCGTGGTCGCCGTGCAGCTCGGCTACGACTTCCTTCCCGGCGTGACCGTCAACCGGTACTGCTCGTCGTCGCTGCAGACCACCCGCATGGCGCTTCACGCGATCAAGGCAGGCGAGGGCGACGTGTTCATCTCCGCCGGTGTCGAGTCGGTGTCGAGCTTCGTAACCGGCAATGCCGACGGCCTGCCCGACACCAAGAACCCGCTGTTCGACGACGCGCAGGCGCGCAGTGCCACGCTGGCCGAGGGTGGCGTCGCCTGGACGGACCCGCGCAAGGACGGTCTGCTCCCGGACGTGTACCTGGGGATGGGCCAGACCGCCGAGAACGTCGCGTCCTACACGGGCATCTCCCGCGAAGACCAGGACCGGTGGGGCGTCCGCTCACACAACCGGGCCGAGGAAGCCATCAAGTCGGGGTTCTTCGCAAAGGAGATCACGCCCGTCACGCTGGCCGACGGCACCGTCGTCTCCACCGACGACGGCCCGCGCGCCGGCACCACGTACGAGAAGGTCAGCCAGCTCAAGCCGGTGTTCCGTCCGGACGGCACGGTCACCGCAGGTAATGCGTGCCCGCTGAACGACGGTGCGGCGGCGCTGGTGATCATGTCCGACACGAAGGCGAAGGCTCTCGGGTTGACGCCGCTGGCGCGGATCGTCTCGACCGGGGTGTCGG
>NZ_JAXION010000161.1:0-7503 GCF_049311045.1 Rhodococcus sp. 7Tela_A2
GGCCGGCACCCGAACGGGGCCGGGCCCGTTTTTGGGCGACGACGTCAGGCGGAGGTGAGAGTGCCCGCCTTCGGCGTCCGGATGAAGAAGGACGCGGCGACCGCGACGAGGGACACGACCCCGCCGTAGAGGAACGCCGTGTGGATACCCGACTGGCTCGCGCTCAGCTCGGTTGCACCGTCCGCCGCACGCGACGCCGCCGTACTCGACATGACGGTGATGAACAGCGCGGTACCCGCGGCGCCCGCCAACTGCTGGATCGTGCTGAAGATGGCACTGCCGTGCGAATAGAGTTCGCTCGGAAGTGATCCCAGCGACGAGGTCATGAGCGGGGTCATCACCGTCGCGAGGCCGGCCATCAGGAGTGTGTGGACGGCCACGACCATCGGCAGGGCGGACTCCGCGTCGAGCAACGTCATCAGCCACAACGCGGAACTGACGACGACGGCGCCGGGGATCACGAGCACGCGCGGTCCGGTGCGGTCGAAGATCCGCCCGACGAACGGCGACAGGAAGCCCATCACCAGACCGCCGGGCAGCAGCATCAGACCCGTGGTGAGGGTGTCGAGGCCGCGAATGTTCTGCAGGTACAGCGGGAGCAGGATCAGAGCGCCGAACAGCGCCATCATGCTGATCGCCAGCATCCCGAGGCCGATGCTGAATGTCGGAGTCGAGAAGGGACGCAGGTCGAGCAGCGCGCGTCCTGCGCTTTGCCTCGAGATCTGCCGCCGCACGAACACGATCAACGCGACCACGCCGACACCGAGCGGGATCCAGACCGGCACTGCCGATCCCTCGGCCGAATGTCCGATGCTGCTCAGCCCGTAGACGATTCCGCCGAACGCGAAGACCGACAGCACGACCGACACCAGATCGAGCGGGACGGCGACCGGACTGGTCACGTTCTTGACCAGCGCCACCCCGATAGCGAACGAAACGAGCGCGATGGGCAGGACGATCCAGAACATCCACCGCCAGTCGAGCGCGTTCAGAACGATGCCCGACACGGTGGGCCCGATGGCGGGGGCCACCGCGATGACGATGGAAATGACGCCCATCATGCTTCCCCGCCTGTTGGCGGGAACCACGCGCAGCACCGTCGTCATCAGCAACGGCAGCATGATGGCGGTGCCGCCGGCCTGCGTCACGCGTCCCGCCAGAAGCACTTCGAATCCGGGGGCGAGCGCCGCGAGCAACGTACCGGCGCTGAAGATGCCCATCGCGGCGATGAACACCTGACGGAGGGTGAAGCGCTGGAACAGGTAGCCGGTCACGGGAATGACGACTGCCATCGTCAGCAGGAAGCCGGTCGTGAGCCATTGGGCGGTGCTGGCCGTGATGTCGAGGTCGTCCATCAAGCGCGGTAGCGCGACGCTCATGATCGTCTCGTTGAGGATCATGACGAAGGCTGCGATGACGAGGACACCGATCAGCAGGATGCTTCCGCGGTCCAGCTTTTCCTCGGGGACGATGTCCGGTCGGTCGTCGGCCTGTTGTATCTGCATCTGAGTGGAACTTTCTGGATGTGGACCTCTGCTGCCGCGACTGCTTCAGTTCTGAAAGGGTCACTCCAAATGGTAGTCACTGTCAAATTGATTTCAGCTGTTAACATGAGTTCCGCTGTTGAGTCGGCTTCGGCCAGGACACCTCGCGTTTGCCTGCCCGGAGCGAAAGGAGCGATCGGATGGTTTCCCCGGCCGGATCGGCCCCACCTGCGCGCGTCCCGGACCTGCGGGAACGCAGAAGACAGGAGACACGCCGCGAGATCACTCGTGCGGCTCTGACCCTCTTCGAACAGCAGGGCGCGGCTGCGACGACGGTCGACGAGATCGCGCGCACGGCCGGCGTATCGCCGAGCACCTTCTTCCGCTGCTTCGCCACCAAAGAGGAGTCGGTGTACGAGCCGGACCGGGAGTTCGAAGCCGAACTGCTCTCCTGGCTCGAATCGGTCCCTCCCGAGCAGGTCGACCTCGACGGCATCGAAGCCCTCTACGAGCGCTCCCTGTGCCGGCTCATGGCAAGCTCCGACGACACCAAGGACCGCCTTCTCAGAGCCCGCCGCCTCATCGCGTCCGACGATCACCTCCGCGCAGCAGCCTTCGCCACCGACGCCGTCGCGATGTGCCGCATCACCCAGAGTGTCGCGGCAAAGGTGGACGGCATCCGTCCCCCGACCTACGCACGACTGCTCGTCGAAGCGGCGGGCGTCGCGACGCGTACCGCCTTCGACGCGTGGGTCGACGGCATCGAAAAGGGCGACAGCGGGGACCTTGTGGAGATCTATCGGTCGACACGCAGGCAAGCACGCCGGATCTTCACCGGCAGCGACGCCTGATTCTTTCCGACGACAAAGCGTCGTAGCTCTGCTCTAACTGACGGTCCGGTCCGGCCGCCTCGTCGCGGCCGGCGGCGTGGGTGCCGGCCGGTCGTCTCCCGGGTCGTCGAATTCTGCCGGGACGTCGACCCCCGGTTCCTCGAGGAACGCGGCGAGTTCTGCCCACGACGTGGTGCGCGCACGGGCACCGGTGAGCATCCCGAGGTGTGTGCCCGGTACCCGGACGAACCGCACCCGTGCGTTCGGCAGCAACCGGGTAACCGGTTCGACGGCTCGGCTCGGCGCGAGGATGTCCTCTGTCCCGGCGAAGGCGAGCACCGGAACCGTGACGTCGGCCAGGTCTACGATCCGCTCGCCGAGGTGGAGCGCCCCGGACGACAGGTCGTTGGCGACCGTGATCCGGGCGAGCTGACGGAACGCGCGGCCCGCATAGCCGTAGATCTGCTCCTGGAACCGATCCACGAATTCCATTCGCCCCAGCTTGTCCGCATCGGTGATGTTGGAGGCGATGAACCACGGCCGCGTCAGTTCCCGGTCGAGCGCGGTGATGCGGTACGCGGCCTGGACCAGCGGAGCCGGAACGCCACCGAACACCGCGTCGAGAACATCGATCGCGGGCTCCGCGCAGATCTTCCCGGCCAGCCGCAGCGGCGCCATCACGGGAATCTTCGCGAAGTCGAGCGGACTTCCGAAGGCGGCGATGGACCGCACCGGCAGATCGGGATGCGCGGCGGAGGTGAGCAGTGCCATGGCTCCGGCGATACTCCAGGCGACGACGTCCACGTCGCGCCCGCCGCACAGTTCGGATACCCGGTGGATCGCGTCGGGCACGATGTCGTCGATCCAGTAGTCGAGTCCCAGGTCGCGGTCCTCGGCACTCATCTCGCCGTATTCCACGACGAAGACGCTGCGGCCGAGGCCGGCGAGATACTGCACCAGGCTCTGGTCCGGCATCAGGTCGAAGCACGCGGGCGACGCGGCGAGCGGCGTCACCAGAAGAACCGGATCACCGCCGTCGTCCTCGGCGCCGAACCGGCGCAACGTCCGGTGGGGTCCCTGCCCGACGACAACCGAGGGCGTCCGGTGAGGTGCCGCGACTCCGTCTGCGACGAACAACGACCACGCGTTGTGGACCGCGCGCGTCACCGAGTCCGTGATTCCCATGAGATGCCTCCGCTGCTTGCTGAACGGTCCGGGTTCCAAGATCGTATGGGCACTCGGCCCGGTCACAGCGCCCGGCCGGGCGGCGCATGCTGGGAAGTTGTCGGCTGCGACGCGCAACACGCCAGGGGACCCGCCTCGAACGGCCTGTCCGTGGCGAGTGCTATCAAAGGACTATGACGTGTAGGGAGTGCGACAGCCGAATCGACCATTGCCACGGGTCGTTGATCCTGCACTCGGCGGTGGAAGTCGAGTGCACCGACGACACCTGCGTGGACCTCTCGATCGTCCGGCATGCGCTGGTCGCCGAATGCACCGACCTGGTCGGCGGATGCGCATGCACCGCGGTGGTCGAGGAGTCGGAGATGCTCGTCGCGTCCTGACGCCGTTCGTGGTCCGACGCGTCACATCCGGCGGTGACGGCTTGCCTCCCGCCTCGAGTCTTCATAACCTGCCGGTAGGGGCTGTCATCGGTTTCCCCCGGACGAGCGCACCGTACCCGGCGAGCGACAAGACGGTGTAGGAGCGTTGCGTCATGGCCTGGATCGTTCTCGTCCTCTCCGGTGTTCTCGAAGCGGTCTGGGCGACCGCTCTCGGGAAATCCGACGGCTTCACCAAGCTCTGGCCGACGGTGATCTTCGGCGTCACGGTGGTCGCGAGCATGGCGGGCCTCGCTTACGCGATGCGCACGCTTCCGGTGGGTACCTCCTATGCGGTGTGGGTAGGTATCGGCGCCGCTCTGACCGTCGGCTACGCGATGGTGACCGGCACCGAGTCCGCAACGCTCGTCAAGCTGCTGTTGATCGGCGGGATCGTGGCCTGTGTCGTGGGATTGAAACTCGTGCATTGACCGCTGCGCGAGGTCCCTGGCGCATAACGGCCGTGCGGTTACAGTGACCCCATGAGCCTCGGTTCCGCTTTGGCACTCCCGCTCCGGGTCGGTATGTCCGTGGCCGATACGGCGCTCGGAATCACCGAAGTTGTCGTCGGTACGGTCCGTATCGCGGTGTCGCCGCAGACATATTCGGCACTCGGCGCCGTCGGTCTGCCCGCGGCCCGGAGTTCGCGCGGATTGTTACAGCAGATTTCGACGCTGACCTCGGAAGATCGCGCACTCGGCCAGGCGCTGCGTCCCGGCGGACCGCTCGATCGTCTGCTGGAACCGGGCGGGCCCGTCGACCGGCTCACCGCTCCGGGCGGACTACTCGACCGGTTGCTGGTGCCAGGCGGAGCGCTCGATCGCCTGACCGCTCCCGGCGGGCCGCTGGACCGGGTCCTCGCCGACGACGGCGCTCTCGACCGATTGCTCTCGGACGGCGGGTTGCTCGATCGGCTGACGGCGTCCGACGGGCCTCTCGAGCGACTGCTGGCGCAGGACGGAGCCGTGGAGCGGCTGACGTCGCCGGGCGGGATCGTCGACGTCGCGACCCGGCCGGGCGGTGTCGTCGAGCGGGCGTTGGCGGAGGGTGGCGCACTCGAGGTGTTGCTGGCCGAGCAGGGTGCCCTCGACCGGCTGCTCGCCCGGGGCGGCCCCCTCGATCAGATCGTCTCGCTCTCCGCCACCCTCGCGGAGTTGACGCCGGGAATCATCAAGATGAACGCGAGCGTCGACATGCTTCAGGAAACCGTCGAGTTGCTGCGCGGCGCGGTCGGTCCGCTCGGCGACCTCGCGGGCAGGCTGCCCGGACGATGGCTACGCGGCAGCAAGGGCGAATTGATGCCGCCCACGTGACACGCTCCGGCGTGTCGGCCGGTCAGCGCTGGGCACGGTGCGACGCGACGAGGATCGCCGCGGCCCTCGCGGCCTCGTGTGCTGCGGCGAAAAGGTCGTGGCCCGTACCGAGCAGCGCGGCCAGGGTTCCCGCGAAGTGGTCGCCCGCACCGGTCGTGTCCACCGCACGCACCCTCGGAACCGCGATGCGTTCGACGTAGTCCTCGGTGGCGACCACCACGTCGTCCGCACCCCGGGTGATCACCACGGTCCGGACGCGTTCGAGGAGCCTGGCGACGATCTCGTCCGGGTCGTCGCCCGCGGAGGCATCCGCGTAGTAGAGCGCTTCGCTCTCGTTCACGACGAGCGGATCGGCGTGGGGGGGGGGGGGCGCGGCGGGGGGGGGCGCCCTCGCCGAGCGGGGCAACCGGGCTGGGGTTGAGAACGAACCGCCGGTGATGGGCACGCGCCCACTCGGCGGCGGCCGCCGTCGCGGCGGGCAGCAGTTCGAGTTGGGTGAGTACGACCGCAGGGTCCAGCGTGTCGAGCGCCGCGGTGACGTCGGTGGCCGACACCTTCGAGTTCGCTCCGGGTATCACGATGATCCGATTCCGGCCGTCGTCGGTCACGACGACGATCGCACGTCCGGTGGGCACCTGGACGCTGAGCAGGTGGTCGGTGTTCACGCCCGCGGCCGCCTGCGCGGAACGCAGCGCAGTGGCGGCACTGTCGGATCCCACGGCGCCGACGACGGCGGTAGGAGCGATCCGTGCGGCGCCGATGGCCTGGTTCGCGCCCTTGCCGCCCGGATAGGTGTCGAGGCGTCGGCCGAGTACGGTTTCGCCTTCGTCGGGCGCCCGCGCAACCGTGGCGGTCAGATCCAGATTCAAGGATCCGACGACGGCAACCACACAGCCCTGAACGTCTGTCACCCTCTCGACCCTACGGACGGCGTGTCCGCCGAGCGACTCAGTGCTCGTGCGCGTCCGGTTCGAGTTCCGGGCACATGGCGTGGACGACACCGTCGGCCCACGACTCGCTCACCTCGCCGTGACGGAGGTACGCACCGAGATACGAACCGACGAGCATGGACACCGCCGTGTCGATGTCGAGGTCGGCGCGGACCGCACCGGCGTCGACAGCGGCGCGAAGCACACCGGCCACCACGTCGCTGCGGGCATTGATGATCTCCCGGAACGATTCTGTGAAATCCGGATCCTCGTCGATGAGTACCGCACCCACGCTGCCCATGCCCATATCACTCGCCAACGCGCGCCGGACCTGTTCCAGCGTCCACTTCATCCGGTCGTAGACACACAGACCGTCCGGCACACACGGCGTGATCGCCTGCGAGTCCAACGCTGCGTCGAGGATCTCCTCGCGGTTGGCGTAGCGCCGGTAGATCGTCGTCTTCGCTACACCGGACAGGGCGGCGACCGCCTCCACGGTGACGCGGTGGGGGCCGTGCACACGCAGGATCTCCAGCGCCGCCCGCATGATCCGCGCATCCGTTCCCGCGCGTGCCTTGCCGGGGCGTCGCGGCGATTCGGACACCGGATCTGCGTCGGTATCGACCACCATGTCACTCCTTTTCAGGCGAGTATGCCCCGCATGATCCTGAGTGTCTCCGAAAAGAAGACCCGAATCAAACGCTACGAAACGCTACGCTACGCTATACGTATCGTTACATTCACATCGAGGAGGAACGTATGACTGAGATCTACGCACCGACGACGGGCTATGCCACCGATTCGGAGACCCTTCTCGAGAGCTATCGCACATACGAAGCAGTCGAGCGGGCCATCGACCACCTCTCCGACGAGGGCTTTCCGGTCGAATACCTGCGCGTCGTGGGTCAGGGAGTGACGACCGTCGAGAGCATCAAAGGCCGGATGACCAACGGCAAAGCGGCACTCAACGGCGCGGCCGCCGGCGTGTGGACGGGCCTGCTGTTCGGTTTCCTGCTCGCCCTGTTCCTCCCGGCCACCAGCATGGCGGCCATCCTCCTCGCCGGCGCCGCCTTCGGCGCGGTGTGGGGCGGAACCCTGGGATTCGCGGCGCACTGGAGCACCGGCGGCCGCCGCGACTTCGTCTCCCGCAAGAGCATCGAGGCCGCCCGCTATGACCTGATGGTCGACAGCGACTTCGAAGACCAGGCACGCCGGAAGCTCGCTCTCCGCTGACCCGCCCCTCATCCACCGTGCTGCCCCCCCCCCCCGGGGGGGGGGGGGGGGGGGGGGTGGGGCCCCCCCCCGGGGGGGGGGAGCCCCCCCCCCCGGGGGGGCGGCCGGGGGGG
>NZ_JAXION010000162.1:0-7364 GCF_049311045.1 Rhodococcus sp. 7Tela_A2
GCTCGCGCTCAGCGAGCCGGGTAGTCACTATCGCACCGGAACACGTCCGGCGGCCCCTCCCGGCCAATACCCGGCGGACGTGGCCGACGACATCCGGGCTCGCGCGCACGAGCTGCTCACACCCGAGATGGACGATCGTCTCGGAGTGCCCGATGCCGAGTTGTTCCTTCGTATGGCAAAGGTCGCGACCTCGGAGCACGTTGCCGAGGAGTTCGTTCCGATTCTGCGCGAACAGGCCGGATTCGTTCTCTCCGAACGCCGTGTCCCGATCACTGTTACGCCCCCGGCCGACTTCTCTGTCATCGTGATCGGCGCAGGGATCGTGGGGATCAACGCCGCGATCAAGTTGCGCGACGCCGGCTTCGCCTACCGCGTGTTCGAGGCTCGCCACGAAATCGGTGGAACATGGTCGCGTAACACCTATCCGGGAGCTGCGGTCGACACGCCGAGCCACTACTACTCGTATTCCTTCGAACTGAACCCGGAGTGGTCGAAGTACTATCCGTCGGGCACCGAGTACCAGAAGTATTTGAAGGGTGTCGTCGAGTCCTACGGGATCGCCGAGAACATCGCGTTCCGTACCCGGGTGCTGTCCGCGCGGTGGATCGAGGACCGGCACGTGTGGGAGGTGACCACCGAATCCGCCGATGGATCCCGAGAGGTACACCGCGCCAACGCGATTGTGACCGCTCTCGGCATGCTCAACTCACCGAACATTCCCGATGTCGAAGGCATGGACTCGTTCGGCGGCAGAATTGTCCACACCTCCGAATGGGGCGAGGGCATCGATCTGACCGGCAAACGAGTCGTCGTACTCGGCACCGGATGCACATCGGTTCAGGTGGTCGCGAGCGTCGTGGACCAGGTGGAGTCCCTCGACGTCGTGGTGCGTTCGCCGCACTGGATCGTGCCGGAGAAGTCCGTCGTCAGCGACGTTCCGGACGGCGAGAAGTGGGCGCTCGCTCATCTTCCGCGCTATCACGAATGGTTCCGGCTTCGGTCGTATTGGTTCGCGTCCGACAACCTGTATGTGGTGCCACGCATCGATCCCGAATGGGCGAAGACCCACTTCTCGGCATCCCCCGCCAACGAGATGGTGCTCAACACTGCGCGGAACTATCTGGAGAGCAGTTTCGCCGACCGGCCGGATCTCGTGGAGAAACTGACCCCCGACTTCCGTCCCTACGGTAAGCGGATCGTGAAGGATCCCGGGTTCTACAAGGCGCTCACCCGTGACCACGTCACCCTGCACCGCGCGTCGTTCCAGCGCGTGACGCCGGATGGTGTGTTCACCACGGAGGGTGCATTCGTGCCCGCCGACGTCATCATCCTGGCGACAGGATTCGCGCTGGAATTCACCACGTCGATCGATATCCTCGGACGGGACGGGCGCACGCTCGCCGACCAGTGGAAGGGCGGTGACGATCCGCGCGCCTATCTCGGCATCCAGGTAGCAGGGTTCCCGAACCTCTTCGTCACGGCAGGTCCGAACTCGGCTCCGAACCACGGTGCAGGACACAATCTCCTCAGCGAAGAACACGTCCACTACATCGTCGAATGCCTGCAATACCTCTTGGAGAACGGGCACGACGCAATGGACGTCCGGCAGGATGCGCTCGAGGAGTACAACCGCAAGGTCGACGAGGCTCTCGACAAGACCGTGTGGGTCCATCCCGGCGAGAACGTCAACGGCTACTACCGCAACAGCGAAGGTCGTGCGGTCGTTCCCTGCCCCTGGCGTCTGGTCGACTACTGGACGTTGCTGAGGGAACCCGACCCGGACCACTTCGAATTCCTCGGCTCGGCGGCGTCGAGCGATCGGTGACAGTGCGCAAAGTCGTTGTCTTCGAAGGGCTACCGAGATGACCATCAGGTTCCATCCCGGTTCCTGTCGGTGAATTCGGAGACGCCGGCCACCTCGGTGGCCGGGTGGTGTTCATGCTGTCCGACTCCGAGTCGGGGATCGTCTCCTACCTGCGCCCATTTTCGGGAATTCAGAGGGCCGGAGACGACGCGATCGCACCCCGGTCCGAGGTGATCTTCGTCGGCCTCCGGAACCGCATGGACCCGATGTGAAAAACACGTCCGTCATAGCTTTCTGCACCGATCCCAAACAGGAGGACATTGTGCGCCGACCCGACCTACACCCCGACGTCGAGGCAATGCTGGCCGGATTGGAGGCGGGATTCCCGGACGTGACCCAACACCCGGCTGCCGAGTTGCGTCAGCTCATCGTCTCGCGGCGTGCACCGCTCACCCGGACACCGGACATGCGAGTCGCACGGGACGAGGTGATCGACGGCCCGGGTGGCGACCTGACGTTGCGGGTGTACGTCCCGCACGGAGAGGACGAATCCCCGCGTCCGGTCATCGTGTTCGCCCACGGCGGCGGCTTCGTCTTCTGCGATCTCGACAGCCATGACGAGTTCTGCCGATCGATGGCCGAGGCCGTGAACACGGTCGTGGTGGCTGTCGACTACCGGCTGGCTCCCGAGAACCCGGCACCGGCGGCGATGGAGGACATGTACGCCGCACTGCTCTGGACGGTGGAGAACATCGCGGCCTACGGCGGTGACCCGAAGCGGGTGGCGGTCGCGGGCGACAGCGCAGGGGGCAACCTCGCGGCCACCGTGTCGTTGGCGGCCCGCGAACGCGGCGGTCCGTCGATCACGGCGCAGATCCTCCTGTACCCGGTGCTCGGGGACGACTTCGACACGGAGTCCTACCAGCGGTACGGCGTGGGTTACTACAACACGACGAAGGCAATGCGCTGGTACTGGGAGCAGTACGCCCCGGGCGACCGGGACAATGCACTCGTCGTTCCCACACGCGCATCGACGCTGGCGGGGCTGCCGCCGGCGTTGGTCGCGACCGCCGAATTGGACCCGCCGTGCTCGGAGGGCGAAGCGTACGCCGAGAGACTCGCCGCAGAAGGCGTACCTGTGATCGCGCACCGCTTCGACGGCCTCTTCCACGGATTCCTGACCTTCCCGCAGTTGTCCCTGACCCCACCCGCGCGGGAGGAACTGTGGACGCTGATCTCTCGTCTTCTCGGTACTGCCGATCGGGTCGGGGACATCGAAGACCCGAGTACGCACGCCGGCGCATGACCATGACGACTCGAGATCCGAACACCCCACGAGCAGAGACAACAGGAACAGACATGACACAACGACTGGCCGGTCGCACAGCACTGGTGACGGGAAGCAGCCGTGGCATCGGCCGGGCCATTGCGCAACGGCTCGCGGCCGAGGGCGCCACGGTAGTGGTCACCGCCCGATCGATGGCGCCTTCGCGGTCGATCAGGGACGGGCGCGAACTCGTGATCGAAGGATCTCTCGAGGAGACCGTGCAGTTGATCGAGCAGGCGGGTGGCCGAGCGGTCGCGGTCGCCGCGGACCTCGAGGATCCGCTGCAGCGTTCGAAGCTCGTCGAGGACGCTGTCGAGGCTGTCGGAGGCATCGACATACTTGTCAACAATGCCGGTTTCGCCGATTACTCGGTGATCGCGGAGATGGACGAGAGTACCTTCGACCGAACCCTCGAGCACTACCTGAAGGTGCCGTTCCTTCTGTCGCAGGCCGTGATCCCTCGTATGCGGGAGGCCGGGGCCGGCTGGATCGTCAATATCGGATCCTCCACCGCATTGCGGCCCATCCGCCCGTTCCGTGAGTACAACAAGACCTCCGGGGATGTCATCTACGCGTCGGCAAAGGCAGCGCTGCATCGGTTCACGGAAGGACTGGCCGCGGAAGTCGTCGACGACAACATCGCCGTCAATGTGGTCGGGCCGTCCACGGCGATCATGACGCCGGGAGCTGCAGCACTCTTGCCGGAGGGCTACGAAACCGAACCGCCCGAATATCTCGCACAGACGGTTCTGGAAATGTGTACGTTGCCGGCGGCCGAGCGCACCGGCCGGATCGCGTTCAGCTTGCACTTCCCGTGGTCTCAGCAGGTTCCGGTGATGAGTCTGGACGGGCGGAGCGAACTACCGCGACGGGAACCGCCTGCCTGGACCAACCCGAATATCGCTGCCGACGGATTGAAGGGATGAGTATGAACGAAAGCATTGCGCAAGAGAGGTTCTCCCGAGGTACTGCGGTCGTGACGGGTGCGGCCGCAGGGATCGGAGAGGGCCTCGCGAGGCATCTCGCGTCCCTGGGGATGACTGTGGTCGTCGCAGACGTCGATGCCGAGCGGGCGAAGAGCGTGGCAGACGACATCGTGGCGGGAGGTGGCAGCGCGCAACCGTACGCAGTGGACGTCGCCGACCCGCAGTCGGTGGAGACGATGGCGGCAGCGGTCTTCGGCACTCACGGCAGCGTCGAACTACTCGTGAACAATGCAGGCGTCGAGTCCTCGGGGTTTCTGTGGGAAATCGACCGTGATCGGTGGCGCCGCCTGATGCAGATCAACGTCGACGGTGTCTTCCATTGCCTGCAATCCTTCGTCCCGCGGATGATCGAGGCGGGAACAGCGTCGTGCATCGCCAATCTGTCGTCGGTCGGCGGATTGAATGCCGTTGCCGTCCAGTCGCCCTATATCGTGAGCAAGCACGCCGTCCTGGCGATGACCGAGTGTCTCTACCAGGATCTCGCGATTGTCGGCGCGCCCATTCAGGTCAGTGCGGTCATTCCTCATTCGATTCGCAGCGAGATCTTCCTGTCGGCGCAACGTGACGCGCCGACCGACAATCCGACCGCGAATGCAGTGTTCGCCGCGATGCAGCGCGACAACGAGGAGAAGGGTCTCGACCCGCTCTTCGCCGCGGAGCACATGGTGGAACAGATTGCGCGAGGCGACTTCTGGATCTACTCCGACGACGAGCTGTGCATCGCTGCAGCACACAGACGTGGGCAACAACTTCTCGATCTCACACCACCCGCTGATCCGCACGCGATGCTCGAGAGAATGGGCATCACCGCCGAGCAGGGCGCATGACACGACAACGCGACGAATTCCCGCAGGTGCAGGACATCTCGCTCGGCCCGGCGGAACGTGCGCTCGCGATCCGGGAGATCGAGAATGTCTTCGCCGCGCGTTTGCGCATCATGGACACCAAGCAATGGGATCTGTACGGCAGCGTGCACACGGAAGATGTCGTGAGCGAGACCTTCGGTGCCTCGGTCGATGGCGAGTCCGACGGCCGGCCGGCAGTGGTCGGGAGGGACGCATTGCGGCGAGCCATCGAAGGAGTTCTCGACGGACCCGTCCCGATCACCAGTGTGCATCACGGCCATACGCCGGAAATCGTCCTGACCTCGGACGTGACCGCAACCGGTGTCTGGGCGATGGAAGACATGTTGTGGTGGACGAACGGTGCGACCGAGGAACACCTGCACGGATACGGCCACTATCACGAGACATACCGCAAGGTCGGCGGCGTGTGGCTGATCGCGTACAGAAACCTGGCACGGTTGCGTGTCGATCAAACCCCCGGATTCTTCGACTATCTGACCGAAGACGTCACCGGACGAGAGTGATCCGGATTCTTCCGGGACACCGACCACCTGACCTCATGCTCTCCCGGTGATCGGAATCACGAACGGCGTGACCTGGAAACTGCCCTACCGTCCTTCGGACAAACCATATGAAGGAGACTGTCGATGGTGACGACACCCCTGCCGGCCGTGACCCCCGCTCGTGACACCGAGGTCGACCTGCTCGTGATCGGATCGGGTACGGGCATGGCGGCTGCACTCGCCGCGCACGAACTCGGCTTGTCGGCGTTGATCGTGGAGAAATCTCCTCATGTCGGTGGATCGACCGCCCGCTCCGGCGGCGCGTTCTGGGTGCCGGCCAATCCGATTCTGACCGAGGCGGGGTCGGGTGACACCGTCGAACGCGGTCACACCTACGTCCGGTCCGTGGTGGACGGCACGGCACCGGCCGAGCGCGGCGAGGCCTTCGTCGACAACGGTGTGGCGACGGTCGACATGCTCCGGCGCACGACGCCGATGAAGCTGTTCTGGGCGGAGGGCTATTCCGATTACCACCCCGAGTTGCCCGGTGGCTCCGCAGTGGGACGCAGTTGTGAATGCAAGCCGCTCGACCTGTCGGTGCTCGGTGAGGAACGTGGACGGCTGCGCCCGGGCCTGATGGAGGCCGGACTGCCCATGCCCACGACGGGCGCCGACTACAAGTGGATGAACCTCATGCTGCGCGTGCCGCACAAGGGCTTCCCGCGCATCTTCAAGCGACTGGCGCAGGGCGTCGCCGGGCTCGCCGTCAAGCGGGAATACGTCGCCGGTGGTCAGGCGATCGCTGCGGGACTGTTCGCGGGTGTGCTGAAAGCCGGTGTGCCGGTCTGGACCGACACCTCGCTCGTGCGTCTGGTCACCGACGGCGACCGGGTCACCGGTGCCGTTCTCGAGCAGAACGGCCGGGAGGTGACGGTGACCGCGCGCCGCGGAGTCGTGCTCGCCGCGGGCGGCTTCGACCACGACATGGCGATGCGCCGCAAGTTCCAGTCCGAGCGTCTGCTCGACCACGAGAGCCTCGGCGCGGAGAGCAACACGGGCGACGCGATCAAGGCGGCCCAGGAGGTCGGTGCCGGTCTCGATCTGATGGATCAGGCCTGGTGGTTCCCCGCTGTCGCACCGACCCGTCCGGGCAAGCCGCCGATGGTCATGCTCGCCGAGCGGTCGCTGCCGGGTTCGTTCATCGTCGATCAGACCGGACGCCGCTTCACCAACGAGTCGTCGGACTACATGTCGTTCGGGCAACTGGTGCTGGCGCGCGAACACGCCGGCGACCCGGTCGAGTCGATGTGGATCGTCTTCGACCAGAAGTACCGCAACAGCTACGTGTTCGCAGCCGGTGTCTTTCCGCGCCAGCCGCTCCCGGAGTCCTGGTACGAGGCGGGCATCGCCCACCGTGCCTCGACCGCCGAAGAACTCGCGGCGTCGATGGGAGTGCCCGTGGACACCTTCTCCGAGACCTTCGGCGCGTTCAACGAGGATGCCGCAGCCGGAACGGATTCCGAGTTCGGCCGTGGCGGCAGTGCCTACGACCGGTACTACGGTGATCCCACGGTCCGGCCCAACCCGAACATGCGGCCGCTGACGCACGGTCCGTTCTACGCCGTGAAGATGACCCTGAGCGATCTCGGCACGTGCGGTGGCGTGCGGGCCGACGAGCGGGCGCGGGTGCTCCGCGAGGACGGCAGCGTCATCGGCGGGCTCTACGCGGTCGGCAACACCGCGGCCAACGCGTTCGGGCACCGCTACCCCGGCGCCGGCGCGACCATCGGCCAGGGACTGGTGTTCGGATACATCGCTGCTCGCGACGCAGCGGGAACAGCCGCCGCGAAGTAGAGCGCGGTCGAGCCCTGGGTCCCCGGGGGGGGGGGGGCGGCGGGG
>NZ_JAXION010000163.1:0-7314 GCF_049311045.1 Rhodococcus sp. 7Tela_A2
CCACCGCCGGGCGTGGCCCCGCCGCAGGCGATCTGCGACGCGCTTGTCGTCATGACGCGCGCGATCGTCGCGCGGCCCCGCCGCGCG
The DNA here is from genome assembly GCF_049311045.1 of Rhodococcus sp. 7Tela_A2. Taxonomy (NCBI): domain Bacteria; kingdom Bacillati; phylum Actinomycetota; class Actinomycetes; order Mycobacteriales; family Nocardiaceae; genus Rhodococcus; species Rhodococcus sp. 7Tela_A2. The sequence continues at coordinate 88 of NZ_JAXION010000163.1, forward strand.
TGCGCCCTGCGCGTGTCCAACAGCACCGCCGCCGCAGCGGGGGGGGCGGGGGGGGGGGGGGGGTGCTCCGGGGGCGGGCGGGGGCCGGGCGCGCGGTCGAGGATGTCGCCGAGCGCGGCGGCGCTGGCGTCCGCGCCACCGAGCGTGAAGGCCAACTGGCGCCCCCACAGGAAGTAGCGGTGGATGGGGTAGTCGATGTCGGCACCGATCCCGCCGTGCAGATGCTGAGCCGTCAGGCCGACACGAATGCCGCCGCGCGCCGCCCACCACTTCGCGACGAGCACTGCGGCGTCCGCCTCGTCTTCGCGCCCGGTGTCGATGAGCCACGCCGCGCGGCGCATCGTCAGGCGAATGGCCTCGGTGTCGATGTAGGCGTCCGCCGCGCGCACCGCAACGGCCTGGTTCGTCGACAACGGCCGCCCGAACTGCATGCGCTCGGAGGTGTACGCCGCGGTCATGCGCAGCGATTCCTCACACACGCCGAGCTGGAGCGCTGCGATGGCGAGACGGATCCGTCGACGTGTCCACTCGGCGATCTGCGTGCCGTCACCGGGTAGAACGTCTGCGGCCGCGACGACGACATCGTCGAAGCGAAGGGCCGCGTCGGCGGTTTGTCCGGTCACGGACACGGGCGTGACCGTGAGGCCCGGCGCGTCGGCGGATGCCACGACGACGGCGACGGACTCGTCGCACAGGACGGGAACCACCACTCCGGCTGCGCCGGGCGCCCAGGGGACGGACGGAATCTCGCCGCTGATCACCAGGTCGTCGCCCTTGCGGATCGCGGTCAGCGCCGCGCTCTCACCGGGGTTGCCGTCGAATGCGCCGGTGAGGACGATCGACCCGTCGACGATCCCGGGGACGTAACGCTCGATCTGTTCGGGTGTGCCGAACCGAGCGAGGGGGAGAGCAGCGCCTGCGACGACGGACCAGACCGGCACCGGTGCGACGCGACGGCCCTGCTGCTGCAGGATCGTCGTCAAGCCGAGCATGCCCATGTCCGCGCCTCCGGCGGATTCGGGCAGGGCGAGGCCCAGCAGTCCGGAGTCGGCGAGTGCCTTCCACAGTGTGGCGTCGAAGCCACCCTCGGTCCGTTCCACCTCGACTACCCGTTCGACCGTTGCCAGCGCACCGAAGACCTGCGAGGCAAGGTCCTCGACGGCGATCAGGTCGTCATCGAGCTCGAATTCCATGTCAGCTCCTCGTCTCTGACGGCGTCACGGCCGTTGTCGCTGCCGGCTCCGGCGCTTTGGCTTCGGGGCGCCGACGGGCGCCCAGGGTCATACCGAGTGTCTTGGCTGCCACGATCTCGCGCAGGACCTCGTTGGTGCCGCCACCGAAGGTGTTGTTCTGCGCACGACGAGCGAGCGACTCGACACGGCCCTCGACCACGGCACCGTGGCTGCCCGGACGCAGCAGACCGCGGGCACCGAGCACTTCCTGCAACATGCCGTACGCGGTGACGACGCCTTCGGTGCCGAAGATCTTCGCTGCCGCGGAGTCACCGCCGCCGAGGGTGTTGGCAGCGATATCCGACACCAAGCGAAGGTTCACGAGATCCGCTGCCGACAGCAGTGCGTAGACCTCCGCCAGCGTCTTGCGGACCCACGGGACGTCGAACAGCACACCTGGTCCGACGGGCTCCTGCTTGGCCCACGCGAGTACTTCGTCGTACATCTCGTTGGCGATACCGCCGCGCGCGGCCAGGGCGACCCGCTCGTGGTTGAGCTGGCTGGTGATCAGTGTCCATCCCTGGTTCACTCCGCCGACCACGTTGCTCAGCGGCACCCGGATGTCCTCGTAGTAGGTGACCGCGGTGCTGATGCCGCCGACGGTCTTGATCTCGGTAGCCGAGAACCCCGGGGACGAGGTGGGCACCAGCACGACCGAGATGCCCTTGTGGCGGGGCGCGTCGGGATCGGTACGCACGGCGAGCCAGATCCAGTCCGCGAAGATCGCGGAGCTGGTGAAGAGCTTGGTGCCGTTGATCACGAGTTCGTCGCCGTCGATGCGCGCACGTGTCTGCAGCGCCGCGAGGTCGGTTCCGGCACCGGGTTCGGTGTACCCGATGGCGAATTTCAGCTCGCCGGTGAGGATCTTGGGAAGGAAGTAGTCCTTGTGTTCCTGGCTCCCGTACTTCATCAGAGCCGGTGCCACCGTGTTGAGCGTGACCAGCGAGACCGGGGCGCCCGCGCGGATCGTCTCGTCGTAGAAGACGTAGAGAGCCTCGGGGTCCTCACCGCGTCCGCCGTACTCCTCGGGCCAGCCGAGTCCGAGCCAGCCGTCGCTGCCCATCTGCCGGTAGATCCGGTCGAAGACCGGGCCGCCCTCGGTCTGGTCGACCAGGGCCCTGCGATCCTCGTCGTTGATGATGCGGGCGAAGTACTCCCGCAGTTCGGTGCGTAGCCGCCGTGACTTGTCGGACAGCTCGGGATGCATGTGGTCTCCTGAGAGGTGGTCGGATGGCGTGGGAGCGGCGCGGTTCAGCGATCCGTCGACAGCACGATCGCGCTGTGCGGAACCGGCGAGCCACCCGTGACGAGGACGTTGTTCAGCACCTTGGTGGGCTGGTTGACCGAGGTGCCGCGGATGAGCCGCACGCCTTCGGCGATTCCGTTGACGCCGTGGATGTAGCCTTCGCCGAGCTGCCCTCCGTGGGTGTTGACCGGGAGGCGGCCGTCCACCTCGAGGTTGCCCTCGGCGACGAAGTCCTTGGCCTCGCCGCGACCGCAGAAGCCGTACTCCTCGAGTTGCAGCAGCACCATGGGAGTGAACGCGTCGTACAGGATCGCGGCGTCGATGTCGTCCGGGCCGATACCGGCCTGTGCCCACATCTGCTTGGCGACCAGTTCGACCTCGGGCATCACGTCGATGTCGTCACGGTAGTAACTGCTCATCGAGATCTGCTGCGGGCCGACACCTTGCGCGGCACCGGTGATGACGGCCGGAGGATGCGGCAGTGAGCGTGCGCGTTCGGCGCTCACGATGACCAGTGCCTGGCCTCCGTCGCTCTCCTGACAGCAATCCAGCAGTCGCAGCGGGTCGGCGAGCATCCTCGAGTTCTGGTGGTCGTCGAGGGTGATGGGCCGCTCGTAGAACCACGCCTTCGGGTTGGTGGCGGCGTGCTTGCGCGACAGTACCGAGACGCGACCGAAGTCGGCGCTCGTCGCGCCGTAGCGCTGCATGTACCGGCGCGCCAGGAATGCTTCCTGCTGGGCAGGGGTGAGCAGACCGTACGGATTGATCCAGTTGCGGTATTCCTGATCGGTGCTGGAGTTGTAGGCGAACGGCGGTGGGCCGGAGCCGAATCGGTGGCCCGAGCGCTCGTTGAACGCGCGGTAGACCACGACGACCTCGGCGACGCCGGTCGCGACGGCCATCGCGGCCTGCTGGACGGGTGCGCAGGCACCGCCGCCACCGTGGGGGATGCGGCTGAAGAACTTCAGTTCCGGGATGCCGAGCGCGCGGGCCACGGCGATCTCGGGGTTCGTCTCCATGGTGAAGAGTGCGAAGCCGTCGACTTCTTCGACGCCGATCTGCGCATCTGCGAGCGCGGCCACCACGGCCTCGCACGCGAGTTGCCACTCGCTGCGACCGGAGTTCTTCGAGAATTCGGTGGCTCCGATGCCGGCGATCGCGGCAGCTCCGGAAAAGCCCTGCACGGTCATGGAGTCTTCCTCTCGTACGGCTCCACGACGACCTCCGCGGTGACGTGGACGCCCTTACTGTTGCGGCCCTGCACTTTCACGGTGACGGTGCGGTCCTCGACCGCGACCACCTCGCCGCTCATCTGCAGCGGGTCGCCCGGGAAGGCGGGGACGCCCAGGCGCAGCGAGGCACGGCGTATGCGTGCCCCCGGCCCGGTCCAATCGGTGATGTAGCGGTCGACGAAACCGTTCGTCGCATTGATGCTCATGAAGACATCGGGTGTTCCGCGCCGTTGTGCGGCCCCGGCATCGTGGTGTACGTCCTCGAAGTCCTGCGATGCGATCGCGGTCGCGGCGATGGTGGAGCGGTCGAGGGGCAGTTCGAGCCCGGGAAGGGACTGCCCGACAGCGCATTCGGAGAGATTCACGACGTTCCTCCGACTTTGCGCAGCTGCGGGAGGATCTCACCGTGAGCGTGTTCGGCGAAACCCACCTCGAGTTCCATACCGAGTTCGAGGCTGTCGTGGTCCACGCCCGCGATGTCGGCCACGATGCGGATGCCTTCGTCGAGGTCGATCAGTCCGACGGCAAGGGGGTATTCGAACGCCGGGTCCTGCGGGTGATGAATGATGGTCCAGCTGTGCAGGGTTCCGCGGCGCGATGATTCGACGGAGTCCCACTCGAACGACCGGCACACGGGGCATGCCGGGCCGGGCGGATGCCGGAGGGTGTGGCAGTCGCTGCACCGCTGGATCTCGAGCCTGCCTTCGCGGACCGCGTTGAACCAGAACTCGTTGTCCTGAGTGATGGTGAGTCTGGGGACGGTGGTCATCACGCCTCCTTGGGGGTGTTCGGATTGAACCGGAGCATCCGGAAACGCTCCTCGGCGACGAGTTCGCCGTGCTGGTCCTCGTAGCGCTTGTACAACGTGAAGAAGCGACCGACGCCGAGACCCGTTCGTTTGACGGGAGATACGGATTCGATCGTCAGGTGGGCGGTGATGTGGTCCCCGGGAACGAGTTCGCGGTGGTATTCCTGTTCGACGTTCGTGGCCACGACGGACGTGAGGCCTTCGCTGTCGAGTTCGGCAAGCATCCTCGAGTACGCGAAGTCCTCCACGATTCCTGCGGCGCGCTTGCGGTGCACCTCACGCCACCGGCGGTACCCCGCCATCACCCAGGTGGAGATCATCGCGGGTGGGCACACCACGGAGTCGCGACCTGTGGCGCGGGCCGCGTCGGCGTCGACATAGATCGGATTGAAGTCGTCGTGGGCTTCGACCCAGTTGCGGATCATCGCCTCGTCGACCGCGTACCGGGCGACCCGGGGCGGCTCGGCCACCTGGCCGACGTACTTCTCGTAATCATGCTCGACCGTCTGCATGGCCCCAATCACCTTCTCTTCGGCACACCCCACTCGGACGCCACGCTAAGTGCGGTCCCGAGCCGGTATCGCCCGATTCCCACTGAGCAGGAGCCGGGCGTGGTCGAGCCCGGCGACGGATACCAAACCAAGCGATTGCTTGGTAAGTTGGGCGGGCGGCCCGCCGGTGGGCCGGACGAATCGACCTCGGTCGCCGCGGGCGACCACACGGACGCGGAGGCAGTGAATGGATCTGGGACTGGACGGCACGGTCGTGCTGGTGACCGGAGGCGTCCGCGGCGTCGGTGCGGGGATCACCCGAACGTTTCTCCGCGCCGGAGCGACCGTGGTGACGTGCGCGCGCAACGAGGGCGAGCATCCCGTGGAGGCGGACGGCCGGACGGCGGAGTTTCTCGCCTGCGACGTGCGCGACCCGGATCGGGTGGGCCGGTTGATGGACGAGATCGTCGCAAGGCACGGCAGGCTCGACACCCTCGTCAACAACGCCGGCGGTTCGCCTTATGCGCTCGCTGCAGACGCCAGCCCGAAGTTCCACGCCAAGATCGTCGAACTCAACCTGCTTGCGCCGTTGCTCGTCGCGCAGGCCGCGAACGCGGTGATGCAGACCCAGGACGCGGGTGGATCCATCGTCAACATCTCCAGCGTGAGCGGTTCCAGGCCGTCACCGGGTACCGCCGCCTACGGTGCCGCGAAGGCCGGAATCGACAGTCTCGGCCAATCCCTCGCGGTGGAATGGGCACCGAAGGTGCGCGTGAATTCGGTGGTGGTCGGGATGGTCGACACGGAGCAGTCGCACCTGTTCTACGGTGACGACGAGGGTGTCGCCGCCGTCGGCGCCACGGTGCCGCTCGGCCGCCTCTCCACTCCCGACGACATCGGTCACTGCGCAGCATTTCTGGCATCCCCGCTGGCGGCATACGTCAGCGGATCGACACTGACCGTCCACGGCGGCGGCGAACGCCCTGCCTACATGGCAGCGGCCCGAACGAAGGAGACAAAGTGAGTGGACTGCTGGACGGACGCGTCGCGATCGTGACGGGCGCGGGCCGGGGAATCGGCCGCGCCCACGCGCTGGCCCTCGCCGCGGAAGGTGCGAAGGTCGTCGTCAACGACATCGGTGCCGGCATCGACGGCGCCGCGACCGGAGAATCACCCGCGGAGCAGGTCGTCGAGGAAATCCGTTCTCTCGGTGGTGAGGCCGTCGTCAACGGCGACGACGTGGCCGACTGGGCCGGCGCGGAGAATCTCGTCAAGACGGCGCTCGACAACTTCGGGCGGCTCGACGTACTGGTCAACAACGCAGGCTTCCTGCGCGACCGCATGCTCGCGAACATGAGCGAAGAAGAGTGGGACGCGGTGATTCGCGTACATCTCAAGGGGCATTTCGCGCCCATGCGCCACGCCATGTCGTACTGGCGTGCCGAGTCCAAGGCCGGCAACCCGGTCGACGCGCGCATCATCAACACGAGTTCGGGCGCGGGCCTGATGGGCAGCATCGGCCAGGGCAACTACGCCGCTGCCAAGGCGGGTATCGCCGCACTCACGATTCAGGCCGCGGCCGAGTTCGGTCGTTACGGGGTCACCGTCAACGCCATCGCCCCGTCCGCACGCACCCGCATGACGGTCGGGGCCGGCGGCGCGATGGCCGAGATGATGGCCGCGCCGGAAGAAGGATTCGATGCGATGGCGGCGGAGAACATCTCGCCGATCGTCGTGTGGCTCGGCAGCACCGAATCGAAGGACGTCACAGGCCGCGTGTTCGAGGTCGAGGGCGGAAAGGTGTCCATCGCGGACGGCTGGCGTCACGGCGAGGTCGTCGACAAGGGTGACCGCTGGGATCCCAAGGAACTCGGACCGGTCGTGGACAAGCTCCTCGCGTCCACCGAGGCACCGACGCCGGTGTACGGAGCCTGACAGAAAAGATGCGCGCTTCCGGTAGCGAGAGCTATCGGAAGCGCGCATCCTTGTGCGGCGCAGATCAGGCGGGTGTGCGCACGATCAGGGTCGAACCGGGGAAGTAGGCCGCCAATTCGGTGCGTGCCTGCTTGAGAACGGCTGTGCCGTAACCCTGCTTGCGCAGTTCGGGGCGAACCCAGATGCGCACTTCCACCTCGTTGCCGACGAGCTCACCGAACGCGAATCCGACCGCGGTGGGGGGGGGGCGGGGGCGAAGGTTCGCCGCCGGCCCCCCCCCCCC
>NZ_JAXION010000164.1:0-7294 GCF_049311045.1 Rhodococcus sp. 7Tela_A2
GCGGGGGCGTGGGCGTCGGCGTCGGCGTCGGGGGAGGTGACCCGTCTCGGCGCGACACCTTGTCGACGAGGTCCGCGACGGTGAGCCGCTCGGGGTCGCCGGCGTCCGCGGCGCGGCGGTTCCGGCCGGAATCACGGCGGCTTGCCGCGTGGTCACCCTCGGACTGCGCCTCCGCGGAATGCGCACCTCTGGAACGGGCATCCTCCGAATGAGCGCCACCGGCACGCGCACCGTCGGCCGGGATGTCGGCGCGGCGGGCACGACTGCGGCGGCGATGCCCGGACGGAGCCTCACGGAAGGTGGGGTCGGCTATCGGACGTTCCCAAGGAGCGCGATTGTCGGGCAGGCCCGAGTCGTGCCCTTCGTCCACCGGTGCCTTGCCTCTCCGCGGGTCGACCGCATTCGCGCGCACCGCCCGCATAGGGGGCGGTGCGCAATGATCCCGTCATGATACTGACCGTCTGTTACCGAAGCGGTACACGCGGCCGGTGACGGACCCCTCATGTGGACGCGCACACGACGGGAAGGGTAAGGACTCCTACCCGCCCGAGTGCATGATGTCGGCACCTACCGGGACGCAGGTGTCCTCCGGATCGTCGAGCCAGCCCTCGGGCAGTGCGACGCTGCTCGGTGAACCCTGACGCCCACGGGGGCCCTCCGCATCCGCGGGAAACGGCACGTCGGCGTCGAGTTTTCCGAGCAGATCATCGAGTTCGGCGAGCGAAGACACCCGCGCGAGACCGCTGCGGACTTCGGACCCGGCGGGGAAGCCGCGCAGGTACCACGCGATGTGCTTGCGGAGTTCGCGAGTGCCGCGGTCTTCGCCGTGATGGTCGGCGAGCAGCTCGGCGTGGCGCCGCATGATCTGCGTCACTTCTCCCAGGGACGGAGGAGTGGGGATCTCCTGGCCGTTGAGCGCGGCGCTGAGTTCTGCGAAGAGCCACGGGCGGCCCAGGCAGCCGCGACCGACGACCACGCCGTCGCACCCGGTCTGGGTCATCATCTTCTCCGCATCCCCCGCGTCGAAGATGTCGCCGTTGCCGAGAACCGGGACGGTGGTGACGTGCTCTTTGAGCCGGGCGATCTCGTTCCAGTCCGCAGCGCCCGAGTACCGCTGCGCGGCGGTCCGGGCGTGAAGTGCCACAGCGGCCGCGCCCTCGTCGGCGGCGATGCGCCCGGCGTCGAGGTGGGTGTGGTGCTCGTCGTCGATGCCGACCCGGAACTTCACCGTCACCGGGATATCGGTGCCCTCGGTGGCCCGCACCGCAGCGGCCACGATCTGCCCGAACAGTCGGCGCTTGTACGGAAGGGCAGACCCGCCGCCCTTCCGGGTGACCTTGGGCACCGGGCAGCCGAAGTTCATGTCGATGTGATCGGCCATGTTCTCGTCGACGATCATCTTCGCCGCCGCGTACGTGGTGTCGGGATCGACGGTGTACAGCTGGAGTGAACGCGGGGTTTCGGTGGGGCCGAACGTCGTCATGTGCATGGTGACGGGATGTCGCTCGACCAGAGCGCGGGCGGTGACCATCTCGCACACGTAGAGCCCGGAGGTGCTTCCGGCTCGTTCGAGTTCGAGTTCGCGGCACAGAGTGCGAAATGCGACGTTCGTCACTCCCGCCATCGGCGCCAGCACGACCGGGCTGTTCAGTTCGAGCGAGCCGATGCGAAGGGGTGACATGAAGAACCTCTGAAAGCGTTGTGTTTCAACAAGACTGCGAACTCCCGCGGTACCTCGCCGGGGAGACGACTGTGCCCGGTACCGAGAGCGGTACCGGGCACAGGATAACCGTTTACCGACGTAGGCCCCGAATCTGCCGGGACGAACCTCGGTCCGGGGTCAGGACAGGGCGCCCGCGCGTTCCAGTTTGGCTGCTTCGCGTGCGAGCGACCGGTCGCGCATGTCCTCGAACTTCACGGCCTGGCGCTCGAGTTCTTCGAGGTAGGTCCCCAGTTCGTCGATGAGCTGGGCGCCACCGGCTCCGAAATCGCGTTCGAAGATCCGCCACTTGCGCAGCACCGGCATCACCACGTCGTCGAGGTGCTGACGCAGGTCGTAGATGCCGTGCTTCGCCATGAGCACTCCGTTGCGGCGGAAATTGGGCATCCCCGCTCCGGGCATCTCGAAGGTGCGGAGAACGTGAACGATCGCCTCCAGTGCCTGCACGGGCGCGACGTCGAGCGCGGCGTCGCAGATGTTGCGGTAGAAGATCATGTGCAGGTTCTCGTCGGCGGCGATCCGCTGCAGCATCTTGTCGGCCACGGAGTCGTTGCAGGCCAGACCTGTGTTGCGGTGCGACACGCGCGTCGCGAGTTCCTGGAACGTCACGTACGCGACCGAATGGAGCATTCCCGTCTCGTTCGGGGAACCGAAGCCGTTGGTCATGTGCTCCATGCGCGCATTCTCGAGTGCCACCGGGTCGACACCGCGGGTGACGACGAGGTAGTCGCGCATCACGATGCCGTGGCGGTTCTCCTCGGCGGTCCATCGGCCCACCCAGGTACCCCACGCGCCGTCCCGGGAGAACGCCTCCGCGATCTCGCGGTGGTACGAGGGCAGGTTGTCCTCGGTGAGGAGATTGGTGATCATCGCCGCCTTGGCGACCTCGCCGAGCTGTGACTGCTCGGGCTCCCAGTCGACTCCGCCCATCGCAGCGAAGTTGCGTCCTTCGTCCCACGGGACGTAGTCGTGAGGATGCCAGTCCTTCGCCATCGACAGGTGACGGTCGACGTTCGCTTCGGCAACGGGCTCCAGCTCGCGTAGCAACTCCAACTGTGTCAGGACTCGCGTCATACCTTCGTACCCTCCGTGTGGTGTCGCATGAACTCTGTCAGCCTACGGAACCGTAGGTAAATGTCGTACTGCGCTGTCACGCGGTACAACATGCTGCCGTGATCAGGTCTTATCCGTGTCCCCGATCACAATCGTTCGCCGGTCACCGTACAGGCCGGATCCGGTCTACGGCCGGAGGCCGCCCCCGACACGGCGGGGCAGCGGTCGAAACGGGCGACGACGCCGACAGGGCGCCGGCGTCGTCGTCGGTGTCCCGGCTCAGCGCTTGCCGCCGCCGAGAAGACCACCGAGAATCCCGCCGAGACCGCCGCCGGAGTTGCCCCCGAGCACGCTGCCGAGAACGTCCCCGATGCCGCCGCCACCCGCACCGGAACGACCGGCCGCGCCTTCGAGCAGACCTCCGAGGATGTCGCCGATCCCACCGCTCGGCCGAGCGTCGCCGGCCGTGGTGGCGCCGTTGCCGGTGATCTGCTTTGCGAGGTAGGAGAGCACGATGGGCGCGAGGATCGGGAGAAGCTTGGCAATCAGGTCGTTCCCGCCGGATCCGTTGACCGCACCCAGGGTGCTGATCACCTGTTCCTTCTTCTCCCCGAACACGTTGGAGACGATCTTGCTGCCGTCTGCGGCGTCGACCTCGTCCACGTTCACCCCGCCGTCGAGAACACCCGAACCGGAGTGTTCGTCGAGTGCCGATATCAGCGAGGCCGCTCCCTCCGGATCGCGTGCATTGGCACCGAGTCCACCGACGAGGGTGGGCAGCGCCGCCCGCACCGCGGTCTCCGCGGTCTGCCGGTCGACGCCGAGGCGCTCGGCCACACGGTCGAGGGGGATCTGGGAGAGGAGTTCGTCGAGACTTGCCATGAGCACCTGCCTGGTCATGGGCGTCCCGTCGCGGCCGCCCGTGCGGCCGAGATTAGCGACTGCCGCCGTTACGAACCGCACCGCAGGGAGAGCCCGGCCGCCGGGTGGTGCCGATCCGGCAGGCAACCTGTCAATCGAACGAGTCGGCGCCACCGGGGGGTCGACGAAGCGCGACCAGGCAGCACAGCAACGCCACGAGGATGCCGCTCAGCAACAACACCGTGCCGTTCTGGTTGGTGAGCGCGGTCCGGCGGTTCTCCTGCACGTAGTCACCGTGCGCGGAGAAGATCTGCGCCCAGAACGCGACTGCCGTGACGATCCCCAGAAGCGTTCCGACCCATCCGGTGATCACGGAGTCGAACAAGGCCGCGAGGAGGAGCAGGACGGCCGCGACAGCCAGTGGCACCGCGAGAGATTCGTGGAGGGGCAAGCCGGGCGAAGCGATGCCGGCGAGATCCGCGCTCGCGAACCCGTCACGCAATCCCGACAACGGGATCTGGGTGGGGCGTACACCTCCGACGACGGGCAGCACCGCCCCGATACCCAGTGCGACTGCGGCCAGAAACAGGCCCAGGTCCACGAAACTGCGCATGTTCCCCCCTGAAACGAAAACGAACCGAGACAATTCGTTTTGCGGACTCACCGTATCCAAAGAAGCGTTCGGTCACCGGATAGAAACGCAGGCGGACCGATTCACGTTCGACGACTCGGACCGGTCCGTAGGCTGAGGCGCGTCTACCGAGGACCCAGGGAGGGCCGCACGATGTCGGACGCAAGTATTCGGTCGGAGGAGACACGGCAGGGTTTGCCTCCGTGGGCGAAGAAGACGCTCGTCGTCGTCGTCACGCTGGCCGTGCTCGTCATTGCGTATTTCGTGCTCGCCGCATTCGTCCCGAGATGGTGGGCGCAACGGATCGCCGGCCTCGCGGAGGGTGGATTCGCCCGCGGCATTCTGTGGGGGCTGTCTTTCGGTCTTCTCTGTACCGCGATCCCGCTCATCCTGTTCGCCTGCATCTGGCAGGTCCGACGATGGAAGCACCACCGGGTCCTACAGATCCTGCTCGCCGTGGCGGCGCTGGTCATCGCGCTCCCCAACCTCATGACCCTGAGCATCGTGCTCGGTGGCAGCAACGCCGCACACGCCGGTGAGCGGATCCTCGATGTCGATGCGCCGGGGTTCCGGGGCGCGTCACTGGTGGGCGCGATCGTCGGGGCCCTGGCGTGCGTGATCTTTTTCGTCGCCGTCAACCGCTACCGCAAGCGGGGGCGCGACCTCAACCGCGTGCGCGAGAATCTCGAGCGGCAGCGGCTCGAGGAAAAGCGTGAAGAAGAGCGGCGCCGGGCTGCCCAGGAACTGGGGACCGGCCCGGACGACGTACCCCCGGGCGCTCACCGATCCGGGAGTTGATCGCCCGTATCCGGTCAGCCTGCCGAATTCTTCGCGGCGGACGCGATGCTCAGCATGTTCACGTTGAGAAGGCTCTCGTCGAGCGCACACGGGAGCCGGGTCGTGTCGACGGTGCCGACGCATTCCTTCGCGGTGTACTCGGCGTACTTCTCGTCCCAGTGGCCGATGCTGCGGAGCATGTCGCTCTTCGACGCACCGTCGGGGAGTCGTTCGACGTCCGCGCGTAGCGAGGCGAGGCTTTCGGAGCGCTCCCGGTTGCAGTCCACAGCGGACGACGTCGCATCGCTGAGGCACGAGATGTTCGCCAGCGTGTCGCTGTGCTGCGCGCGGATGTAGTTCCAGTCGACCTCGGACCCGGCACCGGCGGGGGACCCGGACTCTGCTGTGTCGCCCCCTCCTCCGCATGCGGCGAGGAGTATCAGAGCAGGTGCGAGCGCGAGAGCGCGAAGTCTCATGTCTCGTTGATCCGTTTCGTCGTGATTTCTGTTACGGGCACGCTGTTCCGGCTCCGGTTCGCCACGAAAACGACACGACCCGGCGTTCGGAAACGAACGCCGGGTCGTGCGTGGTGCCCCCAGTAGGGCTCGAACCTACGACCTGCGGATTAAAAGTCCGTAGCTCTACCAACTGAGCTATAGGGGCGTGGGCGCACAATGTAACCACATCGAGCGTCTCGATGGTATCGGACGCTCGGCTCCGGTTTCGACACCCTCCCGTGGTGTGCGGGACCCGGTGAAAGCAGAACGGCTCGGGTGCTCACCCCCTGCTTCGCACCCGAGCCGGAAAAAGAATACCACCCGGTGTGTTCTCGGGCGCAGTGCCGGAAAGCCGTCTCCGGCCGCCCCGCGGGAACAGGTGCTCTCGCTCCGACTACCTGCCCCTGACGTGCCGGAGCAGTCTAAAGTTGGGTGAAGGGGGGAATTGACCGGTACTCGGAAGGCTGTATTCCCCATGCCACTTCAGCAGGAGCGTGCCCGGCGTACTCGGGCCGCGATCGTCGAATCGGCAGCCGCCGAATTCGCCAAGAGGGGATTCGCCGCGGCGTCGATCAATCTGATCCTCGAGCACTCGGGCGCCACCAAGGGTGCGATGTACTTCCACTTCAAGTCGAAGGAAGACCTTGCGCGCGCGGTACTCGAGGAGGGGCTCGACCATTACCGCGCCATCGTCGACAGGTGGGTCGGCTTCTCCGAGCTCGATCCCTTCGAGCGGCTCCACGGGATGATCTGCGATTTGGGAGAGGCGCTCCACAACGACGTCATCATCGCGGCTGAGTTCCGTCTCGTCATCGACCCGGAGTTCGCCGACGAGGCGGAGTTGCGCGGAACCTCCGTGTGGGGGCATGCCGGCTACCGGCTGGCGGAGGAGGCCGAGAAACTCGGGCTGTTCCGGCCGGGCGTGGATCTGCGGCGGTTCGTCGGCGCCGTCGGTTCGTCGCTCGCCGGCCAGCGCTATCTCGCCGACCTCACCGCGCCGGGTGTGGATGTGCGCTCACGGTTCGAAAGCTGCCTCGAGATTCCCCTGGAAGCGACAGCGTCCGAGGACTGGCTCGCGCGGTGGCGCGAGCGTGGCTGGCCGAGTGCCCGTCCGAACACCAAATAGTGGCGTGACCTGGCGATTTGTGATTCTCGAATGCCGTGGCATAAGCTGTCCAAGCTCCCAACGGAAACGCCAAACCCGTTGAGGGTGCGGTTCGGAGAGATCCGATCGGGCCCCCTTCGTCTAGCGGCCTAGGACGCCGCCCTTTCAAGGCGGTAGCGCGGGTTCGAATCCCGTAGGGGGTACGCTTCGATTCTGTCGAAGTGTGCAGTACTTTGGTGAAAGAACTGAATATGTATGGCCCTGTGGCGCAGTTGGTTAGCGCGCCGCCCTGTCACGGCGGAGGTCGCGGGTTCGAGTCCCGTCAGGGTCGCTCAACGCAAGCGATTGGCATTCGGTTCGGGTGCCGTCCGGCCAGGTAGCTCAGTTGGTACGAGCGTCCGCCTGAAAAGCGGAAGGTCGCCGGTTCGATCCCGGCCCTGGCCACAGAGGTTGTCCGGCAGACAACCGCTCAATTACATATCGAGGACCCACCGCGTGCGGTGGGTCCTGCTATGGGAACCCCGTTGGGGTTCTTTCATGGCCCTGTAGCGCAGTTGGTTAGCGCGCCGCCCTGTCACGGCGGAGGTCGCGGGTTCGAGTCCCGTCAGGGTCGCATCAGGCGAAGGCCCGGTATCTACGGATACCGGGCC
>NZ_JAXION010000165.1:0-7238 GCF_049311045.1 Rhodococcus sp. 7Tela_A2
GGCCCCCGGGGGGGCCGCGCCGCCCCCTCGTTTCTGTGAGCAGGTCGAGACCGTCCCCTTAGGGAGTACCCGGTTCCGAATTCGCCGTCGTCTGCGAATGCGACGCAGACGCAGGCGAGGTGGGCGGTAGCGGCGACGTATCCCCCGGTGTCCCGCTCGACGGTTCCGTCGTCCCGGGCTGGGTCGGTGACGGCGTCGGAGTCGGCGAAGGAGTGTCGGACGGCGGCGGTGCATCGAGAATGGTGGGGTCGATCGGCGGCGGGGACGGTGACGGTACCGGTTGCGACGGCTCGACGGGACCGGGCGTCGTCGGAAGCGGCCCCGGCTCCACGGGAAGGAGGGTGTCCGACGGAATCTGCCCGACGTCGGGCGCGGGCACCACCGCAGTGTCCGAGGGGGGTGGCAGTGGCAGTGGCGACGGCGCGGGCGCCAGTTTGTCGATTTCGGCCGACAACCGTTGTAGCCAGTCTCCGAGGGCATCGCGGTCGCCCTGGTCGGTGACACGCGCCGACCGCGCTTCGGCGGACTGCAACAATTGCTCCGCTTCGTCGGTCTTTCCGTCGGCGATCAATTGCTCGGCGCGTTCGAGGGTCGACGTGGTATCGATGCGGGCTTCTGTCGATTGCGCCTGCTCGCTGAACACGACCTGCTTCACGCTCCACAGCGGGTCGCCGGGCTCTGCGCTGTAGGACACCGCAGTGGCGCCGCCGAGAGCAATCATCACCAGCGCGGCAGCCCCGGCAATCGGGCGGATCACGCGAAGTTGGCTCTTCGACCGCGCACGCCGTGAGGCGAGGGCGTCACGAGCACCGAGTTCCCTGTGGACGGCTGCGACGACCTGATCGAGGTCCGGCTCCGCGGGTACCGGGTCGGACAGGATCTCGGCTCGCCAGCCGGCCAGCAGAGTGGCGAGTTCGTATTCCTCGGTCGATTCCGTCTCTACGGGACCGTTTCCCGAGATCGCGTCGATGAGGGCGTCGTCTCGCCGGACTGCAGAGATGTCCACGGTAGCGTCGCCGTCGGGCAGATCCTCGGAGAAGCTGCCGCCCGAGTTGCGCCTCCTACCCATTCCTTTCACCTGCTCTCGTGACTTCTTTCTTGAGTCTGGCGATGGCTCGGTGCTGAGCCACTCGTATCGCTCCCGCTGTGCTTCCGACTGCCACGGCCGTTTCCTCGGCCGACAACCCCATCACCAGACGCAAGATCAAGATCTCGCGTTGTTTCTCCGGAAGAATCTCCAAAAGCTTCTTCATCTCCCGGCCGGCTTCCGAGTTGAGCGCAAATTCCTCCGGGCTGTCGTCGAGCGACATCACTTCCGGCACATCCGCAACGGGTTCGGCGCGATTACGCGCCGCGCTGCGGTGTGCGTCGGCGACCTTGTGGGCCGCAATGCCGTAGACGAACGCCATGAAGGGGCGTCCCTGGTCCTGATATCTCGGCAACGCAGTCATCACAGCCAGGCACACCTCCTGCGCTACGTCGTCTGCAGAGAGCTGGCCGCGCTCTGCGGATCCCACTCGTGCGCGGCAGTACCGCACGACGAGCGGTCGAACACCTTCGAGAACTCGGGAGAGAGCAGCACGATCACCCTGCGCAGCCGCAACAACGGCGGCGTCCCACTCCTCACCCATAACAGTCATCGATTGCGCAAGTCCTGGCGTTACAGAGACACGATCCCCCACCCGGGCGTGCTTCCACGGAGACGTGGAACCCACCTAGCGTAGCGATAGTGGCCGACAATTCGGGTACGGCAGTACCGGTCAGACGCCCATCGGGACAAATCGCCCACCGCGGCGGACGATCGTTGCGGCGCATGCGTTCACCGCTGCTACCGCCTCGGGGGAGTCACCGACGCCCGCGAGCATCATCGCTGCCGCCCACCGGAGCGGGATCAAGCCGTGTTCCGCGCAACGGTCGAACACTTCTCTCGCGAGCTCACGCGCCGGCTCCGAATCGGCATCGCCGGTCAGCGACGCGGCCCTGATCAGGTCGGATTTGATCGTGTGCCGCACCGATCCGTACCGCGACGCGAGGGCGGCAGCACGATCCGCGAACACACGAGCGGTGGAGAAGTCCCCTCCGGCCAGCGCCGATTCGGCACTCACCCATGCGAGGCGTATCCGCTGGCGCAGAAAGGGTGCGTCGCCGTCGGCGTCCTCGGCCTCGTCCAGCACCGCGGTGCACCGTGTCAGCAGGTCCCGGGAAGCCGCGAGCCCCCCGGTCCCCAGCGAGTCGGCGGCGAGACCGGTCAGTGCGTCGCATCGAGCTCGGACACAACGGATGCGGTTCTCCGGATCCCCGTGCGAGGCAGCCTCCGTCCCTACTGCCGCCAGCGCCCGGCCGTCCGACGCCGCAGCCACCCGATGGCCTCCGAGTTGGCGGAGCAGCGACGCCTCGGTACTCGCGACGAGTGATGCCCAGGCCCCTGTCGGTCCGACCTCCCGGCGGAGCCGCGAGAGTTCGGCTCGCGCCGCGGCATAGCGCCCCTGGCCGCCCAGGGCCACGGCGCGGTGCCACCGCTGTTCCACATCGTGCGCTGCCGGGAGCGGATGCATGCCCGGGGCGGCGCCGAATGCCGCAGCGGCCAGCACGGCCGCCGTGCCGGGCGAACTCGGCGGCAACGAACGCTGCGGCCCCGCCGATTCGATGTCATCCTTCATGGGGCCTTTGGCGAACATCGGACAATCATCGCACCGACGTTCGGCCCGCCCCATCCGGGCCGAATGTTTCAAGAAATACGCACCGCGCGCGCAAATAGTCTTGAAGAGTGGAATAGGACGAACGTCCAGTGAACCGAATTCGAACATTTCCTTTAACTTAGCGTTAAGAACATACAATTTGTATGCCCAACGAAGGCAGCGCACAAGAGGCTCCGCGACGAGGGCGAAACCCCCGTACACCGGGCACATCGCTGCCTTTGCACTGGTTAGGGCGATGAGCGATCCCGGCCATGTCCGCAACGCCGGATTTCGAAAGACATTCGGCTGCCGGGTTGCATCATGACCCGGTCACGATGTAAATATTTCAGGGGTTAATTCTTGACGTTGTTGTTATGGACTTCGCCACTGATCGAAACCCTTGACGGTGAATCGATAACGCTTTTACGGTGAGTTCGCTCGAAACAAAGATTCGCTCGGCTGCGTGGGGGGTACCCCACCACCGAACTACGGTCCGCTCGTCCTTGATGCGAGCAACGCTGCGAAGGAGTGCCACATGCCTGCACCGAATCACCTGCCCGGGCCCAACGCGGACCTGTGGGATTGGCAGATGGACGGCAAGTGTCGCGGAGTGGACTCCTCGATGTTCTTCCATCCGGACGGGGAACGGGGACGTGCGCGCGCCCAGCGCGAGAGCCGTGCGAAGGATCTGTGCCGTAGTTGCCCCGTGCTCGAGCAGTGCCGCGAGCACGCACTCACCGTTGCCGAGCCGTACGGCATCTGGGGCGGAATGTCGGAGACCGAACGTGAGATGTACGCCCGTCATCGCCGGCGCAAGGTCGCCGTGTGATGCGGCCCCGGTGCGGATGACCCCGCCCTACAGGCTGCACGTCCGAGCGTCGTCCGCCGAGCGCCCGACGGCCCGAGCCGGCACCGCCCTCCGACACGACGAAGCCCCGCGCATGGAACTCTGCGCGGGGCTTCGTGTTTCGTGTCTCGGTTCGCTCCTAGTGAGCGTGCCCGTGACCGTGGTTGTCGTCCGCAGCCTCTTCGGGCTTCTCGACGATGGCACTCTCGGTGGTGAGGATCATCCGCGCGACCGACGCCGCGTTGACAACCGCCGAGCGCGTCACCTTCACCGGATCGACGACACCGTCGGCGAGCAGGTCGCCGTAGGTGAGGGTCGCGGCGTTGAAGCCGTGGCCCTTCTCCGCTTCGGTCACCTTGTTCACCACGACGGCTCCGTCGAGGCCGGCGTTGGAGGCGATCCAGTACAACGGCGCGGTCAGCGCGGTACGCAGGACCGCGACACCGAGCGCCTCGTCGCCCGAGAGCGAGTCTTCGAGTTCACGCAGCGAGAGCGACGCCTGGACCAGAGCCGAACCGCCACCGGGGACGATGCCCTCTTCGACGGCGGCCTTGGCCGCGTTCACGGCGTCCTCGACCCGGAACTTGCGTTCCTTGAGATCGGTTTCGGTGGCCGCGCCGACCTTGATGACCGCCACGCCGCCGGCGAGCTTCGCCAGACGCTCTTCGAGCTTCTCGCGGTCCCAGTCGGACTCGGTCGCCTCGATCTCACGCCGCAACTGCGCCGCGCGTGCTTCGATCTCGTCGGCCGTGCCTGCGCCGTCGACGATCGTGGTGCTGTCCTTCGTGACGACGACACGACGTGCCTTGCCGAGCAGGTCGAGTCCGGCCTCCTTCAGGGACAGGCCCAGATCGGAGTTGATGACCGTACCCGCGGTGACGACCGCGAGGTCGTCGAGGAACGCCTTGCGGCGATCGCCGAAGTACGGCGCCTTGACCGCGACAGCCTTGAGGGTTTTGCGGATCGCGTTGACCACGAGGGTCGACAGCGGTTCGCCTTCGATGTCCTCGGCGATGAGCAGAACGGGCTTACCCGATTCGGCGATCTTCTCGAGGAGCGGGAGGAAGTCGGGAAGCGAGGTGATCTTCTCGCGGTAGAGCAGGATCAGCGCGTCCTCGAGGACGGCTTCCTGGGTGTCTACGTCGGTGATGAAGTACGGGGACAGGAAGCCCTTGTCGAACTGGACACCCTCGGTGACGACGAGTTCGGTGTGCATGGTCGAGGATTCCTCGATCGTGACGACACCGTTTTCGCCGACCCGCGTGAGGGCCTCGCCGACCATCTCGCCGATTTCCGCGTCACGGCACGAGACCGTGGCGACCTGCGCGATGGCGTTCTTGCCCTCGACCGGGGTGGCGGCCGCGAGCAGAGCTTCGCAGACGCGGTCGGCACCCTTGGAGATGCCCGAACCCATGGCCATCGGGTTCGCTCCCGCGGCGATGTTTCTCAGGCCGGCCTTGACGAGCGCCTGCGCGAGAACCGTCGCGGTAGTGGTGCCGTCACCCGCGACGTCGTTGGTCTTGGTGGCAACGCTCTTGACGAGCTGAGCGCCGAGATTCTCGAACGGGTCTGCCAGTTCGATCTCCCGGGCGATGCTGACACCGTCGTTGGTGACGGTGGGGCCACCGAAAGCCTTGGCGAGCACGACGTGCCGCCCACGCGGGCCGAGGGTGACCTTGACGGCGTCGGCGAGCTGGTCGACACCGCGTTCGAGTGCTCGGCGCGCGGTCTCGTTGAACTCGATTTGTTTGGACATGTTCTCCGGCTACTCCTGGACTCGGGTGATCCGCAACGGATTCCGCCCCGGGTCCATGACGGAACTCCGGGGCGGAATGTGTGCGGCCTACTTGGCGACGACAGCCAGGACGTCGCGCGCAGACAGGATCAGGTACTCCTCGCCGGCGTACTTGATCTCGGTTCCGCCGTACTTGCTGTAGATGACGACGTCGCCTTCCTTGACGTCGAGCGGGATGCGCTTGTCGCCATCTTCGTCCCAGCGGCCGGGGCCTACAGCGACGACGGTGCCCTCCTGGGGCTTCTCCTTCGCCGTATCCGGGATGACGAGGCCGGAGGCAGTCGTCGTCTCGGCCTCATTGGCCTGGACGAGGATCTTGTCCTCGAGCGGCTTGATGTTCACGCTCGCCACGATGAGCCCTCCACTTTCAGGGGTTTTTGGGTCCGAAGCTCTCGATGTCCTCGGACGCGGGGTTGTTCAGTCACCACGGGTGACGCCGTACGCAGACCCGTCGTCGCGGGTGCCGGATCAACGCTCGGTGTCACTAGCACTCTATACATGAGAGTGCCAGCCACTCAAGAGGGGCCGGGGCCGACGCGCCGACCCGAGTCACCACATACAGAATTATGTTACGGTTGCATAACGAAATCGAGAGCGTGACCATACGGTGACCCAAGAGAGGGAAAAGAACCCCGCCCGAGCACCGGTCATGCACGAGAGGTGAACTTATGCCCACGTCGCTAGGCATCTCCGTGGGAACGTCAGGTGTCGGTTCGGCCCTACGGGTCGACACGGAGACCGGATCCACCACCGAGTACCGCCGACTGGCTGCCGATTCCGACCGAAGCCGTGAACTCGGTGATCTTGTGTTCGACGCCGTCTCCCTGATGTGCGCGCACCTGGCGGATCGTCCTGTTGTCAACGTCGCCTACCGCACCGACGAACAAGCCGAGACCGTACGTCTCGCTGCCGAACGCGAGGGACGACACGTACGACTCGTCCCCGAAACCGCTGCGACGCTCGCATTCCTCCGCACCGTGGGCCTTCGCTCCGAAGCGGGAACGGTCGCGATCGCCGATCTCGGTGCCACGGGCACCACGGTGTCCGTCCTGGACCAGTCCACCGGCACCGTCCTTCGCTCTGCACGCACCGAAGAAGTCAGCGGCAACGCGCTCGGAACACGGATCTACGAACGGGTCCTCCGCTCCACGAGCACGATGCGCACCCGCCGCCGGATCGACTCCGAGTTGCTCGCCGCCCGGTGCCAGGGCGCCCAGGAGGTACTCACCACCGCCGACGTCGCGCGGATCGACATCGCGGAAGCGGGACCCGACGCGTCCGTCACCCTCACCCGCGCCGACCTCCACGAACTGAGCGCCGACCTCGCCGACACGGCTGCCGCATTCACGCGGCGCATCTGCACCGGATCGACACCGCACCCACGGACACTCGCACTGGTCGGTGGCGCGGCCGGCGTTCCCGCCCTGGCCGACGCAATTGCGGGCGCGTTCGACGGCGACACCATGCGCGTGGCCGAGCCTGCATCCGCTGCGGCTCAGGGCGCCGCCTTGATCGGCGAGTCCGCCGAGGCAGCGGCCTATCCCTTGGTCGGGTCGTCGAGGACGCGTCGCGGCAAAACGAGCGGACGACTCTCGGGCACGCTTGCCGGTGTACTCGTGCTGAGCGCGATCCTCGCGGGTTTCGCCACCGAGCATTTCGCCGGCCGCGACACCGCCGGCGGGCCGGTCTCGCCGTTGATGACGAGCGGAGCGGTACCCCCGGCGAACGAGGACGCACCCCGGGCGCCCACCGAGACCGCGATCCCGCCCCAGGACCCGGATTCGCTGCCGATCTCGACTCTCACCTCGGACGCACAGTTCCCGCCCGCACCGACCGCCGACATGCTCCCTCCGGCCATCCTCGACACGGACATCCCCGGATCGAGCACGTCGAATCCCCGGTCCGGTGGATCCACGGT
>NZ_JAXION010000166.1:0-7052 GCF_049311045.1 Rhodococcus sp. 7Tela_A2
CGACGGACACTCCGTGATCGGTGACGAGCGCAGCGAATCCTCCCGCGTAGCCCTGGCCGACCGCGCGCACCTTCCACGATCCCTGCCGTCGGTACAGCTCGAGGGCGATCACGATGGACTCGCTGGACAACCCTTCGATCCGGTACTCGAACAGCACGTTGCCCGCTGCGTCGGAGACGCGGGCGGTGGGCGGTGCGAACCGGCCGAAACTGCTCGTCGCGTCGTCGAGTGTGATCACCGCGCGCACCTGGTCGATATCGGCGGGCACCTGCGGCAGCGACACCGCCAGCGACGAGTTCTGTCCCGCCTGTCCGGGCACGAGACGCACCCCCGGCCCGACCGGCTGATTGAAGAACACGAAGTCGGCGTCGGACCGCACCTTGCCGTCGGCCTTGACGAGCAGCGCCGACAGGTCGGCGGGTGTCGTGAGTTCGAGCGAAACGACGACGTCGGAGACGGTGAGCGGTCCGTTCTGACCCTTGGAGAGCGAAGTCGGCAAGAGATGTGTCCTCACTGTGTCGGCAACCGTGTTGGCGGTCGCGTGCAAGTCCTACTCTACGAACCGCCCTCGGCGCGGGCGGACCGGGCGAACCAGGAGAGGATTTCTTCGCCGGCTGCGATGCCCGAGTGTTCGGTCACCGAGAGGTTCGCATGCTGCCATTCGAGCAGTTCGAGTTCGCCGTGACGTGGGCGGATGGCCGCGTCCGCAGCCCTCAGCATCTCGGCATCGAGCGCTCCGTCGCCGGCTGCGAACACGGGGGCGTCGGCGTCGATCACTCCCTCGTCGGCGAGCCGGCGGTGCACTTCGGCCACCGCGTGGGACTTACAGACGCTGTCGGGCATCGTGTAGATCTTGCGGCCCTGCTGCGAGACGTTCCACCCGCGGATACCGCACCATTCATGCCAGTCTTCGACGAATCCGGCCGGCTGTGCCGCGACGTCGACGACGAGGTAGCAGAACAACCCGTCGGCGATCCGGAACTTCGACACCCAGCTCTCGGAGATGCGCCGCCGCAACTCGGCGGTGACCTCGTCGAGGGAGGCACCCCCCTCGCGTACCGCCGTCTCCACGTGCCGGCGCCACTGCTCGTCCGGTTCCCCGTCCGCCAGCAACGCGCCGCCGTTGCTGGTGATGGCATATCGCCACGGGCCGCCGGGCAGGTCGATGCGGCGGAATTGCTCCGGTGTCCGGGTGGTCGTGGGCACCACGGTATGCGCGGACGTGAGGTCTTCGAGTTGTCGTGCGGCGGTCTCGGTGACGTACGACAGCGGTGCGCCCTCGTAGTACTCGATGCACCGCAGATTTCCGGCCGAATACTGCGTGCCTGTCATCGCCGCACGCGAGTAGATCAGGGTGCGGTCGAGGTCGGTGGCGATCAATGCTGCTGTCACGGTAGGTCCTTGATGAGTCCCATACACGAATACGCGAGGTCGGGAACCTCTTCGACGGGAACGTTGCGGGCAGCGGCGAGCATCCGGATGTGCGCGTGCTCGTCGGCGGTCAAATCGCGTACGAGGATCTTCCACGGCACCCGGCGCAGCAGTACCCGGGTCGTCTCTCCGACACCGGGTTTGACGAAATTGATGCTGGAGATGCCGTACCGCACACGGATGCGCTCCACCGACTCCCACCCTGCCCAGGTGGGTTCGCGGTCGGACCCGAGCAGTTCGCGTGCGCTCGCCAGTGCCGCTGCCCGATCGCCGAATTCGGCCGACACCGTATCGAGCAGGAGCGTCGAGACGTCGTCGCCGGCGAGTTCGGCGTAGTACTTCGCACCGTGGAATTCGCCGGGCCCTATCCACGTGTCGTTCAGGACCGTGCGCGACACCAGACCCGACACCGTCGAGTTCAGGCACGCCGACGCGATGAGAAAGTCGTCGCGGGTGCCGTAGGTACGCACGCAGTAACCGGGATCGGCGAGCACGGCGAGGTCGTCCGACAGCGCCGGGCCACCGGCGGCGGAGTACTCGGCCAGCGCGGCCGCCAGCTCCCGCGCGATCGCGCCCTTGCCGGTCCAGCCGTCGACGAACACGACCGAGGCCGGGTCGTGGTGTTCGGTGATGTAATCGAGTGCTGCGGAGTCGATTCCGCGTCCCCGCACGATCGAGACCGCGTAGTGCGGCAGCGACAGGCCGTGGTGCTGTTGCGCCCAGCGGCGGATCAGGATTCCGACCGGCGTTCCCGCGCGCGCCAGCGACACGAGAGTGAGGTTCGTCCCGCGTTCGGCGATCAGGAGTTCGGTCAGGGTTCCCACCGCGTGGGCAAGTCGTCCCGCGGTGGACGCGAGTGCCTTGTCGAACAACTCCCGGTACGGGGCGTCGGGCTGGTACTCGACCGGCAACGACTCCGCGTAGTGCGCGAGTCCCGCCTGGATGCGGGCCTCACGCTCGGCGATGTCGCCTTCGAGGTCGACGTGCGAGAGATCCTTGAGCAGCCAGGTCACCTCGTCCGGGGCGTACGAACCGAAATCGGGTCCGGTCAACGGCGTGGTCATCGTGTCTCCCTCGAAGCAGCCAGTGCTGCCGGATCTGTGGCCGGCACAACCGCCACCAGTACGTCCTCGCCGGCCGCGCTCACTACGTCGAGCACGCCCCCGTCGGCGCGCAGGCGCTCGGTATCGGCCGGAGAGTCGACCACGAGGATCAACTCGGGGCGTACTTCGGCGGGTTCCGGCCACCGGGCGTTGTACAGGTACCGGGCCGCCTCGGTTTCGTGTTCGGACGGGATGTGTTCGGGTGCGACGAAAGAGAATCCGCGCCGCAGTGGGTAGCCCGGGACATCCCGGACGTACGCGGGCGACCGTGTCGTGGTCTGGAATCTGGTCGCGGTGCCACGCTCGGAGAGCGCCTGTGCCAGTCGCAGCGGCAGGTACATGAGTTCTTCGTGGCCGATGACGATCGCCGGACGATCACTCTCCCGGACGGACTCGACCGTCGCTGCCGCCGCGGCGACCGCGGAGTCGTAGGCCGCGAAGTCGCTGCCCAGAACGCCGTGCCGTCCTCCGTCGGGGACGTCCGACGGCCAGGGCACAGAGACGAACCGAACGGTACCGCGGTGAGCAGCGACAGGATTGAGGTCGGGAGCCGGTAGCGCGGTGACCCGGTCGGTGAGATCGGTGGGCAGCACGGTGTGACCGTCCGCGAGGCTCACGTGCTCGATCGTCGCGCCGAGGTCGAGTTCCGCCGCCGCCGTCTGGCGACGGTGCTCCTCGCCGCGCATGTCCACGAGCGACGCGACGATGTAACGGTCACGGGGATGAATCCGGTGCAGCGCGCGGATGGCATCGACAGCTGTTGCACCGGTCGAGATTTCGTCGTCGACGAGAACGAGCGGCGCGGCGTTGGCGAAGAGATCCGGCGAAGTGGGCTGCAGCAGGTGCGATGTCGCGTGGGAGTGTCCCTCCTCGAAACCGGCGAACACCACCGCGCCCGGCACGCGGCGACGTGTCGAATGCAGGTAGCATCCGGCACCCACCGCCTCGGCGACACAGTGTCCCAAACCCGTTGCGGTCTCTGCGAATCCCAGAACGAGCGCATTCGAGGCGTCGTCGCCGAGCAGGTCGGAGACGAGGAGCCCGAGGTCGCGGCCCGCCGCCAGCACCGCGGCGGGGTCGGTGGGGATGTGCTTGCCGAGCACCGTCGATACCAGCAGATGTGCCCGGCGCGGGTTCCGGCGAAGTCCGGGCTGGACGAGTTCCGGGACGGTGTAGCCGCTCGAGGCTCCTCGATGCTCGAGGGCGAGCCCGAACTCCTCGGTGGCCCAATACGTCTGGAGAATGTCGGTCATCGGTCCACCAGCGCCGTCAACAGTTCGACGAACGTGACGCCCTTGTTGGTGACTCCGAATACGGACGCGCGGACCAGCGTCTGCTCCGCCCAGGTGCGGTGGGGACGGCGTTCGTTCATCTTGTTGCCGTACCCGGACGCGCTGACTCCGCCGGTGTCCCGATCGAGAATGTCGGTCGCGTCGTGGAACTCCTCGTGCGTGACCGCCGACAACGCGTGTACCGCGGCGACGTGCGAGGGATGGATCACCGTCTTGCCCTGGATGCCGTTCGCGCGGTCGAGTGCGATCTCCCGCAGGAGCCCGTCGAGATCCCGGCTGACGAGTTGCTGGCGGAACACCACCGCGTCCTGCTCCTCGAACGGGGTAGCGCGCAGCATCGGCCGGAACATGCGTTCGTGATCGGCGAAGTACTCCCACACCGGCCCGGTGATGACGAACCCGGTGCCGTCGGTGCGGCCGAGGTGGTTGACGATGTCGGCGATCACGTCGACGACGACCCGCACGTCGTAGATCGTCAGGTCGCGGTCGCGGCGGATGCCGAAGGTCGCACACATGTCGGTCGCGCCGATCCGGACGGCGAGGATCCGGTGGCGGTGTTCGGCGAGCAGCCGAGCGATCGCGCGCAGTTCGTCGTCGCGGGTTTCGCGGTGCACCACAGCAGCCGATTCGATGACGGGCATCGCGTAGAGGTTCCGCCCGACCCGCTCGGAGGCGACGGCGACCGCGTCGAGGAAGTTGCCCCCGGTAGTGGCACCGAACTTGGGAAGCACGAATCCGGTGAGCACGCTGCTTCCGGGACCCAGCATCTCGGTGAGCCGGTCGATCCCGTCGGGGGTGCGGACGCGAACGAACAACATCATCGGCGCTTCGCCACGGAGAGCGAGTTCGTCGAGGGTCGCGACGGCGTTGCGGAGTCCGTCCTCGACCTCGTCGTCGGCCACGGCGTCCTCGAGATCGAGCACCATCGAGGTCACGCCTTCGGCGGAGCGCCGGACGATGGTGGCCGTGAGGTCGTGCCGGGTCGCGGGGACGTACAACGTGGCCCCGAGCGCCATCGCGAGCCGCTCACGGGCGTCGGCGTGACCGAAAGGTTGGGGGTGGTGCAGGAACAGGCGGTCCAAGGTGGGCCGGTCCAGATGTCGGAAGTGCCGCATCGCGCGCACCTCGGTGTGAGTAGCCCCGGTCATCGGTCCGTGTTCCGTCCTCTCATTCGATTCACCACTCCGGTGATGAACGTCGATACCGCGTCCAGGTCTTTGACGTACGCCCAGTAGTCGGGATGTACACCGGTCAGCGCATCGACTGCCCGGTCGATTCGATTCAGCTGGGCGTCGAGGACGGATCCCCATTCTGCTGTGAGTCCACGCTGTACCGCGAGGTGTTGTGCATCACGCAGCCGGAACCGCACGTCACGGACTTTCGACTCGGGGTTTTCCTTGACGGCTCGCAGCGTGGCGAGCCGGTCGGTCACCGCATCGACGAGTTCTTCGGCCCGCGCAAGCTCCGCGCGCACCACACCGGCCTGGGCGAGCGCTTCTTCGGGTCGTCCTGCGGCGAGGGACGCGCGGGCGACGTCGAGTTCCTCGGCGGCGCGCTCGAGCAGAAGAAGGGCTTGTTGTTCGTTGTCGGACAGATCCGCCGAACTGGCGGCGTTGAATTCGCGCAGCAGGGCGGAGTAGGCCGGTGCGAGACCTTCCGACCGAGTGCGTACTGCGCCGAGCCGGGTGGTGACGGAGGCGAGGGTGTTGCGTGCCTCGGCCTGCCGTCCCGGCGCCTCCGCGAGCGCTTCACGAAACGCCGCGGTTGCTTCCTCCACCTGGTGGGCGGCGGTACGCACCGCACCTGCACCGGTCGCGGCACCGAGGGTGTGGAGTGCGCGTTGCACCGCGTCGGTGGTCGCGCGGACGGACGGGTACTCGGCGAACGCGCTGTTCGCGGGTGTGTCCAGCGCTCCGAGGGCGTCGCGGGCATCGGCGCTCACCCGGGCGGCCAGCTGGGGTGCGGTCTGCGCGACCGTGACCGCGTGCTCGAGATGACCGCGGTAGCGCTCGTAGAACTCGTCCAGAGTTCTTGCGGCGTCCGCAATCTGGTGGATCACCTGCTCGTAGGCTGCGGCAGGGGCCAGCTCTTCCTCGGGTTCGGTGCGAGCGAGTTGCAGATACGCCTCGGCTGCCTGGTAGCACTTCTGCCGGATCGGTTCCCACCTGCGGAGCAGGTCCCGTTCCGGCGCGACCTCGTGGGAGGCGATGACGCCGGCCTCCGCGATGGACTGTCGCTTGTCCATGTCGAGGAACGCGGCCACCATCGCGTCATGGGCGCGGAGGGCCGCGGGATCATCGGTGCGCCCGCCGCCGAAGAGGCGGCGCGTCCATCGGCTCGCCACAAGACCGAATGGTACTGCTCGCCCGGCCCGCGCCTGTCGACTCGACCTCCCCGGGACCCCGTACGGGGGCCTCGGCTGGGCATTCGGGGCGTGACCCGGCACGGAGTCGGCATAGTGGGTAGGGGCGCACCTCACAGAGACCTATTACTGTGGGGGCATACGCGCACACTGGGCGTGCCCTTCCGGTACGTCGACCGTAGGAACGATCGAAAGGACCCCGCATGGGCGTCAGCTTGACCAAGGGTGGCAACGTTTCGCTCACCAAGGAAGCGCCGAACCTCACGGCTGTGGCCGTCGGCCTCGGCTGGGACGTGCGTACCACCACCGGTACCGACTTCGACCTCGACGCCAGTGCGATCGCTACGGGTGCCGACAAGAAGGTCGTCTCCGACCAGCACTTCGTGTTCTTCAACAACATGAAGTCGCCCGACGGCTCCATCGAGCACGCCGGCGACAACCGCACCGGTGAGGGCGAGGGCGACGACGAGGTCATCAACGTCGACCTGTCCGCCGTGCCGGCGAACATCGAGTCCATCTTCTTCCCCGTCTCGATCTACGACGGTGAGACCCGCAGCCAGTCGTTCGGCCAGGTTCGCAACGCGTACATCCGCGTCGTCGACCGCGCCAACGGCTCCGAGCTGGCCCGTTACGACCTCTCCGAGGATGCGTCCACCGAGACCGCGATGGTCTTCGGTGAGCTGTACCGCAACGGTGCCGAGTGGAAGTTCCGGGCCATCGGCCAGGGCTACGCCTCGGGCCTGTCGGGCATTGCGCGCGATTACGGTGTCAACGTCTAGTTCGATCAGTCGTGGTGCGGGGCCCGCCCGGGCCGGGGCGGGGGGGCCCGCGCCCGCGGCGGCCCGTAACCCCCCGCCCCCCCCC
>NZ_JAXION010000167.1:0-6852 GCF_049311045.1 Rhodococcus sp. 7Tela_A2
CCCAGCGCCCGCGGCCCCCCGCCCACCCCCCGCGGGGGGCCCCTCGAACCGGAAATCAGGCGCTCACGACGTCCAGCGTGAACTTCGCGACGACGTCCGGGTGCAGCTTCACGACGACCTGGTGCTTGCCGGTCGCCTTGATGTGAGCCTTGGGCAGCTCGACGAGGCGCTTGTCGACAACCGGGCCACCGGCAGCCTTGATGGCACCGGCAACGTCGGCCGCGGTAACCGAGCCGAACAGCTTGCCCGAGTCACCGGCGGTCTTGACGTTGAGCGAGACGCTCTCGAGACCCTCGATAGCGGTCTTGAGCTCCTTGGCGTGCTCCAGGCCGCGCACAGCGCGCGCTTCCTGTGCACGGCGGATGCCCTCGACCTGCTTCTCGGCGCCACGGGTGGCGACGATCGCCAGGCCGCGGGGCAGCAGGTAGTTGCGGCCGTAGCCGTCCTTGACCTCAACGGTGTCGCCAGGCGCACCGAGGTTGTCCACGTCAGCGGTGAGGATGAGCTTCATCGTGTTCCCTCCCTTTCCTAGCGAGCCGTCGAGACGTAAGGCAGCAAAGCGACCTCACGGGAGTTCTTGACAGCAACAGCGATATCGCGCTGGTGCTGCACGCAGTTGCCGGTGACGCGGCGAGCGCGGATCTTTCCGCGATCGCTGACGTACTTACGCAGCAGCGTTGTGTCCTTGTAATCGATCTGCGTGTTCTTTTCCTTGCAGAAAGCGCAGACCTTCTTCTTCAAAACCTTCTCGCGCGCGGGCGACTTAGGCATGGTCTTTCTCCGTACTTCTGGATGTTCCGATCGAAGGTCGGATCAGAACGGGGGCTCGTCGTCCCCGGAACCGCCGAACGAGCCGGCCTGCGGGGCATTGCCCCACGGGTCGTCGCCGCCGACGTTCGCGTTGGAACTAGGGCGTCCACCGCCCGATCCGCCGGAAGAACCACCGAAGCCGCCTCCGCCGCCGCCACCACGACCGGCCTTGCTGACCTTGGCGGTGGCATAGCGGAGCGAAGGGCCGATCTCGTCGACCTCGAGCTCCACGACAGTGCGCTTTTCGCCTTCACGCGTTTCGTAGCTGCGCTGCTTGAGCCGGCCCTGCACGATGACGCGCGAGCCCCGGGTCAAGCTTTCGGCTACGTTCTCCGCTGCCTCGCGCCAGATATTGCAGCGCATGAACAGAGCGTCGCCGTCTTTCCATTCGTTGGACTGACGGTCGAAGATGCGGGGAGTGGACGCGACCGTGAAGTTCGCGACCGCGGCACCCGCCGGGGTGAAACGCAGTTCGGGATCGGCGGTCAGATTGCCGACCACGGTGATGACGGTATCGCCTGCCATGTGGTTCCTCCTGCTGTGTGTGGAGACCTGATGCGCCAGAGCCTACGGCCAGGCGCCGACAGGCTCACTTGCCGTGGCGCAGAACCTTGGTGCGAAGCACCGACTCGTTCAGGCCGAGCTGGCGATCCAGCTCTGCAACCGTGGCGGGCGTCGCGCTGATGTCGATAACCGCGTAGATGCCTTCGCTCTGCTTCGCGATCTCGAATGCGAGACGACGCTTACCCCACACGTCGACCTTGTCGACCTTGCCGCCTTCTTGGCGAACAACATTGAGGAACGTATCCAGCGAGGGAGCAACAGTGCGCTCATCCAGGCTGGGGTCCAGGATGATCATCAATTCGTAATGACGCATAAGACCTCATCACCTCCTATGGACTGTGAACGGTCACGGACGATCCGTGACAGGAGGGTCGTTGCGTCAGCAACCCAAGAAGGGTACATGAGCCATCCCTGACCAGGGAAATCGACCTCCGTCCCGGGCAGCGGATTTGACCTAGGGTGAGGACATGCGCACGAGCCCCAGGACGATCTCGCTCGTCGCCGTCCTGACCTGCGCGATCGCGCTCTGGCTCGGATACCTCAACAAAGCCCGCTGCGCGGGTGCACCGTTCGACGAACTCGGTCGCACGATCCGCTTCGAGGACATCAAGGACGCGCACGTCTGTTATTCCGACATCCAGCAGTTGTGGCTCGGACGTGGCATCAATCTCCACCGGTTCCCCTTCGTCGACGGCAGCATCGACGCGGCCGGGAATCTCGTCGGAAGCACCGTCGAGTATCCCGTGCTCAGCGGTCTGCTGATGTGGCTGGGCGCGATCGGCGTCCATACCGACGCCGACTTCCTGCTGCGGTCCGCACTGCTCCTCGCGCCGTTCGGACTCCTCACGGCGTGGCTGCTCGCGCGCCTCGCCGGATGGGCAGCGCTGGCGTGGTCGGCGACACCTCCACTGGTGCTCTACGCGTTCCTCAACTGGGATCTCCCGGTCGTCGCGATCACCGTCCTGGCGATCGCGGTGGTCGGCGTCGAACGCTGGTCGTTGCGCACGCGCGGCGTTCTTGCGGCCGCGCTTCTCGCGGTCGGGTTCTGCCTGAAGATCTATCCGGGCATCTTCGTCCTGCCGCTGATGATCTACGTGTTCACGGGCGGTCGTGCGGCCGGCACGGTGCGTGACGTGCGGGGCGCGCTTGCGGTCGCCGGCGCCGCGGTGGCGACGACTGTCGCGATCAACCTTCCGTTCGCCGTCCTCGGGTACGAAGGCTGGCGTGCGTCGTTCACGTTCCAGCAGAACCGCGCCGCCGACGGGACGAGCAACTCGGTCTGGTTCTGGGGTCTGCGGCCTTTGCTGGGTGGTTACGAGGGCACGGGCGTGACACCGGAATTCAACGAGGTCGTCGCCGTCGCGTCTCCGCTGCTCATCGCCGCGTCGTTCCTCCTCGCCCTGTGGCTCGGCCGCCGGCGGTATCTCCGTGGGGGCCCGTATCCGTGGCTGCCGGTTGCGGCCGCGATGTTGTGCGGCTTCATGCTCTTCCACAAAGTCCACTCACCCCAGTACACGCTGTGGTTGTTGCCGCTGCTGGTCCTGCTGCAGGTTCCGTGGCGGCTTGTCGCGGCATACCTCCTCGTCGACCTCGCGATCGGTATCGGTGTCTTCCGCTGGTTCTACGCGACCGGAGGTGCGATCGACATCGAACTACCTCTCGTTCTCACCACGATCGGTGTGTGGGGACGCGCGATACTGTTGGTCGTACTGTTCTTCGTCTTCCTGCGCGCACCGCGGCGTCCGCCGCCCGGTACTCCACCCGCGGAGCGAGGTCGGGAAGCCCTCGGCACGGAAAGCGTTCGATGAGCGACATCTGGTCCGACCACCCGTCTCTCGAGGGTGCGCGCGTGCGGCTCGATCCGCTCACAGTCGCGCACGCGCCGCGACTGCTCGAGGCGGCCGACGATCCCGACGAGATCTTCCGCTGGTCCGCTGCCGTGATCCGCACTCCCGCGGACGCGGAATCGTTCGTCCGCAGCGCGGTGGACGATCCGGATCGGCAGCCCTACGCGGTGATCGACAAGGACACGGGCGCGGTCGTCGGGTCCACGTCGTACTACCTGCTCGAACCGGAACACCGCAAACTCACGATCGGCCATACCTGGCTGGCGACGTCGGCCCAGCGCACGCACGTCAACACGGAAGCGAAACTGCTGTTGTTGCGGCATGCCTTCGACGACCTTCGTGCGGTGCGTGTGGAGTGGCACACCGACGAATTCAACAATCGCTCGCGCGAGGCGCTCGCGCGCCTCGGTGCCCGGCACGAAGGATTGCTGCGCAAACACCGCCGGCGCCGAGACGGCTCGTGGCGTACGACCGCACTGTTCTCGATGACGGACGACGAATGGCCCGTCGCACGGGCAAGGCTGGAAGCGCGGGCGAACCGGTGACCTCCGGACCGTCGACCGGCAAGGAGTAGAGATGGGCAAGGTGGCTTGGGGATTCACGTGCTCGATCGACGGCTTCATCGCCGGTCCCGGGCACGACATGAGTTGGTTGTCCGCGGCCGAACCGATGGCCGAGGGCACCACGGAACGCATGGCGGGGGATGTTGCGGTGATCATCTCCGGCCGCGCAGGCTACGACGCGGCGAAGGAGCAGCAGGACGAACGCGACGAAGTGACCTCCCAGGCTTACGGGGGCGCCTGGTCGGGAACCGAATTCATCCTCACCCACCGGCCGGAAGAACTCGCCGACGATCCGACCGTCGTCGCGATGAACTGCGACATCGTGGAAGCGATTCGTCGCGCTCAGGAGATCGCGGGCGATCGGGACGTGCAGATCATCAGCGCGGATATCGCCCGGCAGGCGCTCGAGCACGATCTGATCGACGAGTTGCAGGTTTTCGTCGCCCCGGTGTTTCTCGGCGACGGCACCCGCATCTTCGACGTGCCGGGCGGTCGACGACTCGACTGGGAGTTGATCGACATCTACGAGGACAGTCCGCGCAGTTTCGGGCGGACCTACCGCCCGAAAGTGCGGTCCGATCGACCCCCCGTGGACTCGGCATGAGCGACACCGTGCGACCCGCGCTCGCGCGCCTGACCGCCCCGGCACTCGTCGCGGCGGGTGCGGCGGGTGCGTGCGCGGCTGTCGTCTGGGCCGACCCGACCACTCCGGGCGGGGTGATCCCACCGTGCCCCACCTTCACGATCTTCGGCGTCTACTGTCCGGGGTGCGGGATGTCGCGAATGCTGTATTCGCTGGTGCACCTGGATATCCCGGCGGCGCTGCACTACAACGCCTTGGGTGTCGTCGCGGTGGCGGGCCTGCTGGCGGCGTTCGCGGTGTGGACCGTCGGCCGGATTCGCGGGACGGCAGCGGGACCGCGCTGGAGCAGGTTCCGCTGGGCTCCGCACTTCGCGCTCGCGGTGATCGCACTGTGGTTCGTGGTGCGCAACATTCCGGTCGCGCCGTTCACCGCCCTGCGTATCTGACCTGTCCGAAGCGCGGGAGATACGTCATGCCGCGCGTAGCGACGACAGTGCAGCGTGTTGCTCGACGCGGACGCGGCGGGGGGTGAGAGCCATGGCTACCGCTGTTTGTTCGGGATCGAGGCCGACGATCGTGCGGAGGATCAGAATGTCCTGCTGGAGGCGCGTGAGGGGCGCGTCGCGCCGGACCGCGAAGCGGGTGTCGGCAGTTTCGGCCGCCAGGGAGTACGCGAGGCGCAGGAACGGCCGGTCGGCACCGGACGGCGCGGACAGTGCGGTGAGAATCGAACGGCACGCCTCGAGGGCGAGCCGATCCGCGTCCGAGAAGGAATAGCCCACGTGCTTCGCCCGTGCCCTGCTGTACGCCGACACGGCCGGGTGCAACTCCCGGAGCAGCACGGGAAGCGCCGCCGCGTCACCTGCGGCGACCGACCAGGCCAGATCGCACGCCGTGAAGTTCGAAGATGTACGACCGGCTCCCACAACCGGTGCTCGTCCGCCCGCCGTCACAGAACCTCCTCACTTCCCCTCCGACCCTAGGACCCGGAGGCGACCGGTGACGTAGTCCATTTGGATGATTTCCGCTTTCCCACACGCTGGTGGGACGGCCGCAATCGATCGGGGAGCCAGGAGGGCGGATGGTCGGGCGCCTGGTCGAGGACGCCTCCCACCGGGTCGTCGATGAACCCGTATCGCACCGGATCCTTGACGGGCCGCCGAATCTGCCACAGCACCGCGGCGCACAGCGCCACCACGGCGACATCGCGGAGGAACACCGTGGCGGTGAACCACTGTTCCGGAAGCCCCTTCTCTGCGGGACCGAGGTAGTAGTACATGCGCGGTACCCACACCAGCGCGTCGACAGTCATCCAGGCCAGGAGCGCACGACGATGCGGGATGGCGAGTACCGCAAGAGGGACGAGCCAGAGCGAGTACTGCGGACTCCACACCTTGTTGGTGAGCAGGAACGCGGCAACGACCAGAAAGCACAGTTGAGCGAGCCGCGGGCGGCGCGGGGCGGTGAGCGCCACCAGTCCGATACCGGCGCATGCTGCGGCGAACAGCACCAGCGAGACGAGGTTGAGGGTGGACGGTGCCCAGTTCGGCCAGCCGACGAACGAGCGCAGCACGTTGTAGATCGAATCGGGATCGGCGCCCCGATCGGAGTTCAAACGGAAGAACTCGGCCCAGCCCGCCGGATACAGCAGCATGATCGGCAGGTTCACCATCAGCCACGTGGCCGCCGTCGCCCCGGCGGTTTTCACGAACGGCCGGAGCTTCCCGGTACGCAGACACAGCACGAACAACGGGCCGAGCAGCAGCAGAGGATACAACTTCGTCGCGGCCC
Organism: Rhodococcus sp. 7Tela_A2; assembly: GCF_049311045.1. Lineage (NCBI taxonomy): Bacteria > Bacillati > Actinomycetota > Actinomycetes > Mycobacteriales > Nocardiaceae > Rhodococcus > Rhodococcus sp. 7Tela_A2. The sequence goes on from NZ_JAXION010000167.1 coordinate 6,159, forward strand.
CGAGGCCGAGCAGCACACCGGCGAGGACGGGCCGGCGCCGCGCCCAGGCGAGCAACCCGCCGGCGGCGAACGCGGTGGTGAGCGCGTCGAAGTTGGTGAAGGCGTGCACGATGACGAGAGGCGAGGCTGCTACCAGCGCGGCGTCCCACACGCGTCGCCCCGCAGACATGGCGGTCGCCCAGACGGTTGCCAGCCACGCCAGCGCCAGGCCCCACGCGACGACGTTGAAGTAGATCGCGACCTGGAGACCACCGGGGAGCCACGGCGTCGCATCCCACGCCTTCGCGATGCGCATGGACGCGTACTGGTACATGCCCGCGACCACCGGGTACTCCATGTACCGGGTCTGCATCTGCCCGTCGGGGCCCGGTTCCTCCCACGACGTCTTGTACGGGAAGGCGCCTTCGCTGAGACGCTCCGCGCCGTACAGGGGAACGATGTCCGAGTAGCACATCGCCACGTACTGGCGGTTGTTGCTCCAGTCGAGACCTGGCGCGCCGTCCGGGCCCATCGGCGCTTGCTGGATGCACGCGGCTTTCGTGAACCAGCCGAACGCGAGGAACACCACGGCGAGCAGCAGCATCGCGCGCACGGGGGTGAAGAAGCGGGTCCGGCCGATCATGGCGTGCCGGCCCACCGGACCGCCGATCACCGTGGTCAGGCGCGACACCATCGGGTCTGTACGACCCGGGGT
>NZ_JAXION010000168.1:0-6843 GCF_049311045.1 Rhodococcus sp. 7Tela_A2
CGCCGTGACAGCCGTCGCTGTCACGGCGGCGGCACGGTCAGCGACGGGCAGCGAGACGAGTGATCGCGACGCCCGCGACCGAGCGACTCTCGACGGGATCGAAGTGATGCGGTGCGAAGTCCGCGCGGAACAACGGTATTCCGTTGCCCGCCACGATCGGACTGACCTTCAGGACGAGTTCGTCGATCTCGGGTAACAGCGCGCCCGCGAGAGAGCCGCCCCCGCACAACCAGATTCCTCCGCCGTCCTGCTGCTTCAGTTCTCGCACGTACGCGAGCGGATCGCTGTCGACGAGGGTGACGGTGTCGTCCGGTGCTTCGCTCATCGTGGTGGAGAAGACGTACTGCTTCAGATGCTGATACGAACTCGTGACCCCGTCATCGAGGGACGGCTCCCACGTGCGTCTGCCCATGACCACCGCGTCGAAGTTCTTGTTCGGCGGGTCGATCCCGAGATGCGCACGCGCCTGGGTGGGGATCGTTTCCGGGAACTCCTCGACGAGTACCGACACCAGTTCGTCGGGTACCGGAAAGAAATCGAACCCGCCCGACGGGTCGGCGATGAACCCGTCGAGCGTGGTGGCCACGTAGTAGGTCAGTGTGCGCAAGAATGCTCCCGTCTCGGCAGTCAGGCCTGTGCCCGATCGACGAGCAACGTTAGGGCATGGCGCACCGTCCGGGCGAGCACTTTTTGGGGGTCACCCTCGAATTGCTTTTCCTCGCAGCGGGTTCCCTCCGGCCCGGTCGTGGCGAACCACACCGTGCCCGGCGGGCGCCCGTCCTGCGAGTCGGGTCCGCCCGCCCCGCTCACGGCAACCACGATCTCCGCTTCGAGCAGGCGCGAGGTGGACTCGGCCATGGCCCGGACAGCTTGCTCGCTCACGACCGGTCCCTCGGGAACGCGGAGCAGACCGTGTTTCACTTCGCGTGAGTACGCGACGATGCCGCCGCGAAACCACTCCGAACTGCCTTTCGCGGCGCCGAGGCGCGCCGCCAGCGTTCCCGCGGTGAGGGACTCCGCGCACCCCACCGTCAGACTGCGCTCGGACGCGAGGTCGGCGAGTCGTTCGATCAAGTCGTCGGAACGATCGGTTCCTTCGACAATGTCGTCATCGGCCACGGGAAGCTCCTTCTCTGTCGTCTCGAATCCATCGGGTGAGCAGGGTGCCGTCGTCGTCGGCGACCAGGTGGGTCCGTCGCATGGGGGTGACGACGGGAGTCGGCGTCGAGGCGATGCGCCCCGCCGAGCCCGCCGCGAGAACGGGGGCGAACGTCAGGCACAGGTCGTCGACGATGTCGGCTTCGATCATGCTGCCGAACAATTGCGGACCTCCTTCGCACAGTACGCGCGTCCATCCGGCCTTCGTGACGGCGGCGAGCAGGGCTGCACCGTCGATGGTGTCGTCGGCGATCACCCGGACGTCGGCACCGGCGTCCTCCGCCCTGCGGCGGTTGGCGACAGGGGCGCTCGCACTGGTGAACACGATCGGAGGCACCGTCGTATCGGTGAACAGCCTCAGATCCGACGGGAAGTAGCAGGACGTCGTCACGACCGCGATGGGAGGCACGGCGTCGAGCCCGTCCGCTTCACGACGCGCACGAAGCGTCTCGCTGGTGCGCGCGCCCCCGTAGTTCTCGGTGCGCACGGTGCCCGCGCCGACGAGGATCACGTCCGCGAGTTCCCTGAGCAGCCCGAAGACCTTCTTGTCCGACGGGGTGCCGAGCGCCCCCGACCGGCCTTCCACCGCGACCGCGCCGTCGAGGGAGGACACGAAGTTCACGCGCATCCACGGGCGCTCGAGCCCTTCCGGATACGCGTACAACTGACGGAGCCGATCGTCGCCGACGTCGGTAGGGGAAGCGGGGTCGTCGAGTTGGTGCATGCACCCGATCAGATCACGCCGGTTCGTTCCCCGCTATGTCACGCGCCGTGGCCGGCCTCCATGTCGCTCACGTCGCGGAAGGTGAGCAGCGTGTCCAGCTTCTCGCGGAGTTCACCCTCCTCGGGATCGAGCAGGAACCCCCTGTGGTCGCCGAGATCGAATCTGTCCAGCACGCGCCCGACGAACCAGCCGGCTGCGCCGTCGAGGATCGGCAGGCCGTGCGGGCCCTCGCTCCACGAGCACTGCGCGAACTTGTCGATCTCGTCGCCCGTCTGCTCCCCGAAAAGCTCCGATATCGAGCGGTTCTCGGGGGAGAGGACGTGCACGGCCAGGTACTCGGCGTCCTGGGCGACACGGAAGGTGTGGTTCTTGTTCGAGATGGCGACGAGGAAGCGTGCCGGATCGATGCCCGTCTGAGTCGTGAACCCGACGAGGCACCCGCTGCGTTCTTCTCCGCCGCGTGTCGTGACGATGTACATCGGGTAGTCGAGCTGGGACATGATGTCGGCGAACCCCTCGGAGGAGCCGCGGACTGCATCGGTGTCGGACATGCTCCGATCGTACGTTTTACGTAGTGCCGATACGGTTTGGTGCGGGCGACGGCGCGGTACCCGAGTGCCATGACGGACCAACACGGCGGGGACGGTGCGGCCGGCGCAACCGTGGCACCCGACGATGCGCGCAAGCCCGACTCTCCGACGGACATCGAGAAACCGTCGTGGAAATACGTGGTCAAGAGGACCGTGCGGGAGTTCAGCCGAGACCAGTGCACCGATCTGGCGGCGTCGCTGACCTATTACGCGATCCTGTCGCTGTTTCCTGCGTTGCTGGTCGTGGTCTCGTTGCTCGGCGTCTTCGGGCAGGGCCAGGCCACCGTGGATGCGGTGCTCCAGATGGTCGAGGAACTGGGACCCGCCTCCGCGGTCGACACCCTGCGCGGACCCATCGAACAGTTGGTGCAGGCACCCACCGCCGGCCTCGCCCTCGTCATCGGTGTTCTCGGTGCCCTCTGGTCGGCTTCCGGCTACGTGGGGGCCTTCGGCCGCGCCATGAATCGCATCTACGAGATCGAAGAGGGACGCCCGATCTGGAAGCTGCGCCCGCAGATGCTGCTGGTGACGGCGCTCGTCCTGGTCTTCGCGGGTGCAACGGGCCTGATGCTCGTGGTGAGCGGACCGATCGCCCGCACCATCGGTGACGTCGTCGGCCTGGGCGAGACAGCGGTGACGGTCTGGAATATCGCGAAGTGGCCCGTGATGCTGATACTCGTCATCGTCCTTGTGGCGGTGCTCTACTACGCCACACCCAACGTCAAGCAGCCCAAGTTCCGGTGGGTGAGCGTCGGTTCTGTGATCGCGATTGTGGTCTGGATCGTCGCGTCGGTGCTGTTCGCGGTGTACGTCAGCAACTTCGGGAGTTACAACAAGACCTACGGTTCGCTCGCCGGTGCGGTGATCTTCCTGTTGTGGTTGTGGATCACCAACCTGGCACTGCTGTTCGGGGCCGAATTCGATGCGGAACTCGAACGTGGCCGGCAGTTGCAAGGTGGAATCGAAGCGGAGAAGACCCTCCAACTGCCCCCGCGCGACACCCGTGCGAGTGAGAAGAACCAGGCGAAGCATCAAGAACTGATCGAACGCGGGCGTCGCCTGCGTGGAGAAGTCGGCGACAACCAGGAAGGGGAACGAACATGACGGAACCGACCGGAGGGGGTGCGCGTCACGTGGCGGCCCAGCCCTCCGAACTGTCCACTGTCGAACTCACCGAACGGCTGACCGCGCAGGTCTCCACCCTCGTGCGCACCGAGGTCACCCATGCCCTCGACGAAGTGAAGTCCAAGGGCACCAGGATCGGTATCGGTGCCGGAATCTCCGGGGCCGGTGCGCTTCTGCTCTACCTCGGGCTCGCCACCCTCATCGCGGCGGGTGTGCTGGGGCTCGCGACCGCCGTGGACCCCTGGCTGGCGGCACTGATCGTCGCCGTTGTGGTTCTCGTGATCGGGGGCATCCTCGCGGCCGTCGGCGCCTCGAAGGCCAAGAATGCCGCGCCGCCGATGCCGGCACACGCGGTCGACAGCGTTCGGGCCGACGTGGCCGCCGCGAAGGGAGCAATGCAATGAGCCGACCCGACTCTTCCAACACCGGGCCCACCGAGTCGACCCCCAACGGGTCGGGCGGACCCGAGCCCGATATCGAACAGCAGCGCGCCGAACTCGCTGCGACGGTAGGCGAACTGACCGACCGGCTGGACGTGCCCACCCGCGTCAAGCACGCGGCCGACGAGCGCGTCGAAGCGGTACGGAACCGCCCCGACCTGCTTGCCGCAGCCGGGGCAGTTCTCGTCGCCGTCGTGCTGGTCGTCGTCTGGCGTCGCCGCCGCTAGACCCTCGCGGGGTCAGCCACCCAGTTGCGCCCGAAGCGCCTCGAGCACTGCCGGGTCTTCGATCGTGGACGGCACGGTGTACTGCTCGTGGTCGGCGATCTGGCGCATGGTCTTTCGGAGGATCTTGCCGGATCGGGTTTTCGGCAGTGCCTGCACGACGGTCACGTCCCGGAACGTCGCCACCGCACCGATCTGGTCGCGCACCATCGCGACGAGTTCCTGTCGCAAGGTCTCGGGGTCGATTTCCACACCGGCCTTGAGGACGACGTATCCCGACGGGCGCTGACCCTTGATCTCGTCGTGGATGCCCACCACGGCGCACTCGGCGACCGCCGGATGCGACGCCACGACCGCTTCCATTGTGCCCGTCGAAAGGCGGTGTCCGGCAACGTTGATCACGTCGTCGGAGCGTCCGAGCACGAACACGTATCCGTCCTCGTCCACGAAACCCGAATCGCCAGTGAGGTAGTAGCCGGGGAACGTGTCGAGATACGACCTGCGGTACCGGTCCTCGTCCTGCCACAGACCGGTCAAGGTGCCCGGCGGAAGCGGAAGCCGGACGACGATGTTGCCTTCGGTGTTCGCCTTCACGAGTTCGCCATGGGCATCGACGATTTCGACGCGGTACCCCGGCACCGGCACCGTCGGAGAACCCGCCTTGAGCGGCATCGGATCGAGACCGCGCAGATTCGCGGCGATCGCCCAGCCCGTCTCGGTCTGCCACCAGTGGTCGACGACCGGTCGCTCGAGTACGCGGGTCGCCCAGGCGTAGGTGTCGGGGTCGAGGCGTTCCCCGGCGGCGAACAGCGTTTCCAGCGAGTCGATCGAATACTTCGCGAGTTCCTCGGCGTCGGGATCCGCCTTGCGGACCGCGCGGATCGCGGTCGGTGCCGTGAACAGCGCTTTGACGTTGTTCTCCGCGATGATGCGCCAGAACGCGCCCGCGTCGGGCGTGCCTACCGGCTTGCCCTCGTACAGCACCGTGGTGGCGCCGGCGAGCAGTGGGCCGTAGACGATGTACGAGTGCCCGACCACCCACCCGACGTCGGACGCGGTCCACCACACGTCGCCCGCACCGATGTCGTAGATGTTGCGCATGGACCACGTCAGCGCGACCGCGTGTCCGCCGTTGTCGCGGACGACGCCCTTGGGCTTTCCAGTGGTTCCGGAGGTGTAGAGGATGTAGAGCGGGTCGGTGGCGGCGACCGAGACAGGTTCGGCCGGCGACGAGTCGGCGACGAGTTCGTCCCAGTCGAACCACGCGGCGGACGACGTCTTGTAGTCGGCAGCGGAACCGGGGATCTGTTCCCGATCCTTCACGATCACGGTGTGCGGGGGAGTCTTCGACAGCCCGAGGGCCGTCTCGACCATGGGGAGATACTCGACGGTGCGGCCGGGCTCGAGCCCACCCGACGCGGTGACGAGCACGACCGGACGGGCATCGTCGATGCGGGTCGCGAGTTCCTTCGCCGCGAACCCGCCGAAGACCACCGAGTGCACGGCACCGATGCGGGCGCACGCGAGCATCGCGATCGCGGCCTCCGGAATCATCGGCATGTAGATGATGACGCGGTCGCCGGCCACGACGCCCTGGTCGCGCAGCACTCCCGCGAATGTGGCGACCTCGTCGAGCAGTTCTGTGTACGTGTAGGTCTTCTTCGCCGGCACCATCGCCGAATCCCAGATCAGCGCGGTCCGGTCACCTGCACCTGCTGCGACATGCCGGTCGAGCGCGTTGACACTGGTGTTGAGAGTGCCGTCCGGGAACCACCGGTACGAGGGTGCGTGCGTGTCGTCCAGTGCGCGGGTGGGCGCGGTGTCCCAGTCGACGGCCTTCGCGGCCTCGAGCCAGAAGGCCTCGGGGTCCTCGACGCTCTGGTGGAACGCCTCCTCGTACGAGCTCATCGCCTGGTGTCCTTCCCTCGCACTGACAGTGGTGACCGCGTCACCCTATGTGACTGGCTGCGGCCCGGAACACGATGTGCGACGGGCGGCAGTGGTTGGGCGCCGAGCGGGGTGCCGACGGAAGGGCAGTGGACGGAAGGGCAGTGGAGGAGGTGGGCGTGATCTCGCCCGTTCGGGGAATCCGGATCCCATGGCTCAACGAACCACACCCGCAGTCGCGGCGTCGAGTCGGTGGACCGACACCGACGGGATCAGATACCCGCGTGGCGATACGCACGCGTGGACGCCCGGCACCAACCAGACCCTGTGCGGAGTCCCGCTCTCCCGTGCCCGACTCGCCCGCTTCCCGCACGTGCCGTGGACCGACGCCCTGTACCTGGCCGAACTCGGGGAACACGGAGTCTTCCCGTGCCGTCGCTGTAGCGGGGCCACGCTCAGTGATCGGCGCCGGTGGACCCGCACCGATCCGCGGCCGTGACGGCTGGTCGCTGTGTGGGTGGTCGCCTCGATCCAACGCACCTACGAACGAGAACTACCACGCACGCTCCGGTCACACCGCATGCCGGACACCGCACGCAAAGTCGCCGCGCTCGCTGCGCCCAAGCGAAGGACCAGGTCTGCCGGCACCGAGGAAGGGGGGTCGGTGGCCCGTTGGCGGCGCCAGGGTGAGGCGG
>NZ_JAXION010000169.1:0-6841 GCF_049311045.1 Rhodococcus sp. 7Tela_A2
TCCGATGCCGGCGCCGCGTCCGCCAAGGCTCTGAGTCTGCTCGGCGCGGATGTCACCGTGTACGAACAGGCCACCGAAATCCGCGAGGTCGGCGCCGGCATCGGACTCCGCCCCTCCAGCATGCAGCGCTTCCGCGAGTGGGGAACCTTCGACGCCATCGCCGCAGTCAGCTCGCCCAGCGACTACTTCGAGATCCTCACCGCCACCGGTCAGCCGATCATGAAAGAAGACTGGCCGGGCATGGACGACTACGAGGTCAAGACCCACACCCACCTCATCCACCGCGGCGACTTCATCGACGCCCTCGTGAGCGTGCTGCCCGACGGCATGGTCAAACTCGGCCACAAACTCGAGACCGTCGAAGACCGCGGCGACAAGACCGTCCTGACCTTCACCAACGGCACCGTCGTCGAAGCCGACCTGGTCGTGGGCGCCGACGGCATCAAATCCGTCGTCCGCAAGCAACTGTTCAGCGACCAGCAGCCCGTCTTCTCCGGTGAGCACGCCTACCGCGCCGTCATCTCCGCCGACGCCACCCACGGCCTCGCCACCGACGACAACCTGCGCATGTACATCGGCAAAGGCACCAAGGTGTACTTCCTGCCGCTGCGTCACCGCAACGACGTGTCCTTCGACGTCACCGCGCTGTGCCCCGACAGCACCTGGTCGCCCGAAGCCACCCGCGAAGATCTCCTCGCCACCCTCGAGGGCTTCGACGAACGCATTGTGCAGATCGCCCGCGAGATCGACATGAACACCGTCAACCTCCGCGCCGTCTACGACATCGACCCCGTCGACACCTGGCACTCCGACTCCGCCGTCCTCGTCGGCGACGCCGCCCACTCGATGCTGCACCACCAGGGACAGGGCGCGAACTCCGCGATCCTCGACGCCGGCGCCCTCGCCGACGCCCTGCGCGACGCCGACACCGTCGCCGCAGCACTCGCCGACTTCCAGGCCACCCGCAAGCCCGTCACCGACGAACTGCAGCGCATCTCCCGCCAGGGCTGGACCGAAGACGAAGTCAACGACGTCTTCCCGGGCCAGAAGCCCGCCTCGCAGCAGCCCGCCGCCCACTAGAGGAGAACGCGCCATGCCGCTCCACCCCCGAATCGCCGACTTCCTCGCCGACCTGCCGGCACCGCCCGACGGACCGCTCGACCCGCAGATCCTGCGCGCCGTCGAAGAATCCCAGGTCCCGCCCCTCGCCGACCGTCTGCCTCTGCACCGGGTCGAGGACACCGTCGCCACCACGCCGGTGGGGGACGTGCCCGTCCGGATCTACACCCCGGTCGAGACCGACAGCTATGGACTGCTCGTGTACTTCCACGGCGGTGCCTTCTTCCTCGGCAGCCTCGACACCCACGACCACGTAGCCCGGAACCTGGCGAAAGCCACCGGCCTGAAGGTCGTCTCCGTCGGGTACCGCCGCGCACCCGAAGCGGCGTTCCCCGCCGGACTCGACGACTGCCTCGCCGCCGTGCGCTGGGCCGCCGACCACGGTGACACCCTCGGGTGGGACGGCACCACGCTCGCTCTCGCCGGGGACAGCTCCGGCGGAACCTTCGTCGCCGCCGTCGCCGCCCTCGCACACGACGACGGGTTCGACCGCATCACCCACCAGATCCTGTACTACCCGTCGCTCGACCTCGACTTCGACACCGAGCGTTACCCGTCGCTGCGCGACAACGCGGAGGGATACGGCGTGGAAACCGCCGGGCTGAAGGGCTTCAACTCCTTCTACCTCGACAGCGGCGCCGACCCCGCCGACCCCCGCGTCTCGCCGATCAAACGCGACGACCTCACCGGACTACCCCCGGCACTGATCGTCACCGCCGAATACGACCCCATGCGCGACGAGGGCGAACTGTACGGCGCTCGACTCACCGACGCCGGGGTACCGGCCACGGTCCGCCGCTACGCCGGCGCCAACCACGGGTTCGTGCAGAACTTCTCGTGGATCCCCGAGTTCGCCGGGGTCTTCGAGGAGACCGCCGAGTTCCTGCACAGCGACCTTTCCACCCGACAGGAACAGTGACATGGCGAGCGAGGTGAAGATCCACCCCATCGTCTCGCCGTGGGGACGGTTCGGTCTGTACACGTTCTTCATCGACGCCCCCGAACCCGCGATCGTCGACACCGGCATCGCATCGTCACCCGCCGAAGGCATGGCACCGGCACTCGAAGCCCTCGGCCGCCGCATCGAAGACATTCGATGGATACTGCTCACCCACGGGCACATCGACCACATCGGCGGCGCGCACGCCCTGTGGGAGGCCACGGGCCGCAAGGCGAAGGTCGTCATCCACGAAGCCGACGCCCCACTGCTGCGTTCCCGGCAAGCCCACGTCGACGACTATCTCGGCGCGCGCGGCACCTACCTCGGCGATCCCGAGGGTGCCGCCAAGGTCGCGGCGGCGACCCAGGCCGTCATCTCCGGCGAGATGGAACCCACCGTCCTGGTCCGCGGTGGGGAAACCCTCTCGCTCGGCGGAGACGTCACCGTCTCGGTGCACTCCATCCCCGGACACACCCCGGGCTCGGTGGCGTACGTCCTCGACGGCCAGGACGACGTCTTCGTCGGCGACGCCGTGCAGGTCCACGGTGCCGCCAACGGATTCCCCGGTTACTCGGACCCCGAGGCGTACCGGACGAGCCTGCGCTACCTCCGCGAACAGATCCGGCCCCGGCACCTGTACCTCGGCCATCCCTACCGACGCGCCGACGGCGTGGCGTACGGCGTCGAACTCGACCGTGATCAAGCCGCCGAAGCACTGCGCGAAAGCACCGACATCGAAAGCAGCGTCCACCACGCCGCGCACCGGTGCCTGTGTCAGGGACTGGGGGAGACCGACTCGGTGTACTCACCGTTCGCGTCCGTCGCCGACGAACTCGGCTACGACGGCGACCCCACCCTCGAGCCGTCCCCGTTCTTCACGACGCTGCACGGCTACCGCACGCAGTTCACCCAGAAACCCTGACAGAGAAGAGGAGTCGTAGCCTCATGGCCGAATTCGAAACGTTCGACGCAGGTGGCCGCACCATCCACATCCGCAAGGATCTGCGGGTCCCGATGCGCGACGGCATCGAGTTGGCCGCCGCCGCCTATCCGGGCGTCCACGACAAGCCCCGCCCGGCGCTCGTCGCGCTCAGCCCCTACGGCAAGGAACTGCAGGCTCTCGCCCTCACCACTCCGCCGCAGCGCCGCCCCAGCCCCATGTGGGACGGCTGCATCGAAGCCGGCGACATCGCCCGGGTCGTCGCCGAAGACTACGTCCACGTCATCGGCGACCTCCGCGGCTCGGGTCACTCCGGGGGAGAGCACATCGGCAACTACAACGCCGGCGGGGTTTCCCTCGGACAAGACGCCTACGACTTCATCGAGTGGGTCGCCGCCCAGCCGTGGTGCGACGGCAACGTCGGCATGATCGGCATCTCCTACTTCGGCTCGATGCAGGTCCTCGCCGCGGCGGAACGGCCCCCGCACCTCAAGGCGATCTTCGTCAGCGGCGGACACTACGACTTCTACGAGACCACCTACCACGGCGGAATCATGTGGTTCATGCCGCGCGCCGCCCGCGAAGGCCGCGGTGGCGACTCCGGGTGGGCATTCACCGACGGCGTCAAATCCCGGATGCTCGAGACGTACTCTCCGGAGGAAATCGCCGAGCGCGTCGCGCAGCGCCTGAAAGACCCCGACGTCGCCGCATGGCCGAACCTGGTCCACGTGCTCAACTACCCCAAGCACCACGAAGCCTGGTTCGACATCGTCATGAACGAACTCGACGGACCGTGGTACGAGGAACGCAACCCCATCACGCTCGCTCCGAACATCGACATCCCCGTCTACCTGCAGATCGATCAGGGGCGCGGGTGGACGATGGACGGCACGATCGAACTCTTCGACGCACTGCGCGGGCCGAAGAAACTCGACATCGGTCCGTACCCGCCCATGCAGTCGCGGCCCTTCATCGAAGAGCACGACAAGATGTTCCGGTGGTACGACTACTGGATCAAGGGCATCGACAACGGGATCATGGACGAACCCGCGGTGCAGGTCTTCGTCGAGGGCTCCCGCGAACGGGTCACCGGTGACCAATGGCCCCCGAAGGATGTCGAGTACCGGTCGCTGTATCTGCGTCCGCGCGGGAAGCTGTCCACCGAACCGGAACCGATGGGCGTGCAGTACGCCGCGCCGGACGGTTTCTACCAGGCGCCGCTCACGGTCACCGACAAGGTCGAGATCCTGAAGTGGGAAACCCCGGTCTTCGAGGCACCCACGGAGATGATCGGCACCGGTGCGGCGCACATCTTCGCCGAACTCGATCAGCCGGATTCGAATTTCATTCTGAGACTGTGGGATTACGCTCCCAACGGCAAGCGCCAGTTGATCACGACCGGGTACCTGAAAGCGTCGCACCGCGAACTGGACGAGGAGCGCACCACCCAGGGCAACCCGTACCATCCGCACACGCGGGCGGTGCCGGTCGAGCCCGGCGCGATCGAGGAGTACGTGCTGCGTCTGTACCCGTTCGCGAATACGTTCCTGCCGGGACACAAGCTGACGGTGGAACTGTCGAACGGGGAACCGCTCGCCGACGAGCACAATGCGCTGCTCCCGCCTGACGCCTTCCACCTTCCGGTCGGCCGCCCGGTGACCCACAAGATCTACCGGGATGCCGCGCACCACTCCCGACTCGTGCTGCCGTTCACGGCACGCACGGCAGGGGAGTAGGAGCGGGGAGGAACCGCTGCGGGGGGGGGGGGGGGGGGGGGGGCGCCCCCGCCCCCCCCCCCCCGCCCCCCCCCCCCCCCCATCCCCCCGACGGGTCAACTCACGATCAACGATTCAACGGGCTGTAGAAGACCAAGCCGTTGCCTTTGTTGTCGTACACCACCGCACGCCGCTCGTGCGCGTCGTCGTACGGACCTTGCACGATGCCGCCGCCGGCTTCTTCGGTGGCTTTCGCGGCGGCATCCACATCATCGGTCTTGATGCCCACGACGACCTGTCCGTGGATCGGATGATCGACCGATGTCGCGAGCGCGACCGTGACCGCGCCACCGTCGAGCGCGGCAAAATGCGTGCCGTCCCGGAACTTCAGTCGCATTCCCAGGCCCTCGCTGTAGAACTTGATCGACTCGTCGAGGTTGTCGGTCGACAGGACGATCATCTTCACTTCGTGGCTCACGGCTTCTCCTCGGATGAAAGTTGCCCAACCTTACGGCTGTCGACCTCGGCCCGACGAGGGTCGATTGTCACTCGTCGGGCCGATAACTTCCCCATTCCACAGCTCGTCACGTGACGTGTGGACGCGAGCGGCGACGGACCCCGGCACCTGACCGAAGATCGTCCTGGTGCATTTTCCGGAGCGGGCGCCGGAGACGATGAAATACAGCAAGCCGGAGGGTGGACATAAAACGTCACTGTGACGTTTTGATGTCCACGGGCAGGATGGGAGCGGGGAGGGTCGCCGGGGCTCGAGTGCCGGTGTATTCGAATCGGACAGCCGAGGCGGGAGCCGGAGATCGGATCGCCGGCCACCAGGCGTCGAGGACGATTCGGCCCGACGATCGGCGCCGGTGGGCGGAAGACCGGAAGCGACCAGCGCGCGCCGAGGCGCGATGCGAAAAGCTGCGACGACGTCGCATCAGCTGCGTAGCGATACGCAACGTCTCCGGCGGGCTCAGGGATTACACACTGCCGTTTCCGCAGGTCACCGTTTCGCCGATAATCTACATTATGTCAAGTAACGCGGATCAGGCCCGCCCCCGGAGGGAGTGGAACGCCCGCCGAGCGACCCATGCCGTTTCCGGCACACCCGACTCCGGCGCGTCACGTGATGCGCCGACGAGTGGCGCGGTTAACCCTTCGGCCCGCTCGGCACATGAATCCCGAGACGCTCGAGCGGCCGGCCCGTGGATCTCGCGGGATTCGTGGACCATCGGCATCGGCGGTCGATATCCCGGATGACGCTGCGCACGCGAACGCCGCGAGTGCAAGAACACGCGATCTCCGCACACGCTCGTCCGGCACCGACCGCAGAGACGGCGGACGACCGCAGCGCGCCGAAACCGCGCGCCGAAACCGCGCGCCTCGGCCGCACCATGTGGACCCGCGAACGTACCCCGTCCCCCGGGGTCGGGAAACCGAGGATGCGCCTCGACTACCCTGTTCGAATTTGATGGATAATCACCGTTATCCATGAATACTACTGCTGCACAACAGTTTCGGTGTTCGGAATGTGCGACCCGCAATCCCGCGATCCTGACGGCACCGCCTGCACCGGACACGCGACCGTCGACCTCGGCACCTCCTCCTCGGTGGATCCGGTCGACGCTCCCCGGCCGGCCAGGGCACGATCGGCACGCTGCACTCCCCTGACCCGGCCGGCACAGCGCCCTGTCCCCCATCCTCCGAGCAGCATCCGATGAGTTTGCCCGCCGCGCCCGGTCTACCTCTGCGTATCCATCCGAGACGACACGGGAGAACAGTGTGTCCCAGCTTTTGCGCGTACAGAACTTCACCGTTTCGAGCGACGGAATCGCCGCAGGAGAAGATCAGACCCTCGAGAACCCCTTCGGTCTCGACCACAGCGAAATGTTCGAATGGGCCGGGGCCACCGCGAGCTGGCCCAACCGCGCCGATCCCGGCGGCACCCGCGGCATCGACGACTACTTCACCCGCGACTTCTCCCACAACATCGGTGCGGAGATCATGGGCCGCAACAAATTCGCTCCCAAGCTCGGACAGTGGCCCGACCCCGAATGGCGGGGCTGGTGGGGCGACGAACCACCGTTCCACACCCCCGTGTTCGTCCTGACGCATCACCCCCGCCCC
>NZ_JAXION010000170.1:0-6538 GCF_049311045.1 Rhodococcus sp. 7Tela_A2
GCGGACGGAGGCCCTCCCGATGCTCGAGGAGATCCTCGGTGGCGGAGTCGCGGGGGCGCGCGCGCGCCCCCCCCCCCCCCCGCGGCGTTCAACGGATGTGTGCCATTTCGTCGGGTCTCAACGAATGTGCGGGTTCGGATGAGCGCGGAGAATGGGCGCGTCACGCCGCGGGTGTCTCCCTCGGCGCATGGACGTTTCGAGGTCTTCGGCGAACACGTCGCGCGGGTTTCGGTCTGGTGTTCCGACTGCGCCAATCAGCAAGATCACTACGTTTTCGAGGATGACCAGGACAGTCAGGAACAGTTCGAGGTCGGTCACAGCGACGCCCCCTCGAGCGCGGCGAGGCGGTTGATTGCGACCTCGAGCCATTCCTCGCGGGTGTAGCCGGCATCGGGTATGTCGCGGAGTTGGATCCATACCGCGAGGGCGTGTGTGACGTTCAGTTCCGGGACGCCCGTAGTGTTCGCAGCCTCGGTGATCTCATAGGCCGTAGGTCGGCTAGAATGAAACATGGCTTCCGCTCTTTGGTAGGGGTGAGAACCAAAGCCCTCGATGCCCTGCACGGCATCGGGGGCCTTTTCGTTGTTCGGGGTCATGCGGATGCGGCCTCCTGGTCTGCAATCCACGCTTCGACGACGCTGCGGCGCCACACTCGCCGGCGCGGTCCCAGCAGAAAACTCTTTGGTCCCCGTCCGATGTGCACCCAGTAGCGCAACGTGCCTTCGGGGATGCCGGTGTACTCGGAAACCTGCTTCGCTTTCCAGAACTCGTCGGCCTGCTCGGCGACGCTGCTATGAGTGCGAGTCATTACCCCTCCTAAGACCTAAGCGCTTGAATTTCAAGCTCAGCGCGACCATACCAACGCAATCGCGTTACGTCCACTCCTTCCGCTTGGGTTCAATGCTTGTCGCGCTTAGACTCCTGGCATGTCTGATACCGAACGCTCGTCGCCAGAGACCGACAGAACCCTCCTTGATCTGCTACAACAGATGCGTAAGACGGAGATGAAAGAGGGCGACGCCGCTGAGCGACGGACTGTCTTCGAATGGTGGGAAAAGGCATTCGGGCAGAAGGTCCGGCAGTGGCGGAAAGCTCGCGACTGGTCGCAGGAATACCTAGCCGAACAGTTGAATCTTCATGGCTTCGACATTCACCAGACGACCGTGGCAAAGATCGAACGCGGAGCAAGGCCGCTGCGCGTCTCCGAAGCTGTAGCACTGGCTGCGGTGTTCGGAATGCCTGCACTGAGCGTCTTCTACGGACCAGGCCCAGAACAAGAACCCATGTCCGAGCAGAAGATGCGCGAACTCATGGAGAAGCTCGAGGAGGGTGCTCGCCACGCCCAGGAACAACTTGAGAGCGCAGCAAAGCACGTCGCCTACTACGAAGCCCAAAGAGCGTCGATGGCCGACGCGATCAATCGTGCTGCATTAGAAGCGGATCGAGACGATGACACGTCAGAGGCGTAATCGTCGCGCCGGCGTCGAGGACCGCTGGCGCAAAGCGGACGGCACACCCTCAGCCAGTAAGGGCAAGGGGAAGCGCTGGCGCGCCCGCTACGTAGACGAAGCCAGCAAAGAACACGCCCGGTCGTTTACCCGCAAAGTCGACGCGCAACAGTGGCTCGACGAGGTGACCGCAGCTCAGGTCACCGGCACCTATATCGACCCGGCGACGGGCAAAGTCACCTTCGCATCGTTCTACCGCGAGTGGTCGACACGGCAGGTGTGGGTGCCAGGGACTGCGCTAGCAATGAACCTCGCATCGAGAAGTGTCACCTTCTCGGATGTGGCACTCGCAGACCTGCGGCCCTCCCACGTCGAGAAGTGGGTGCGATCGATGGTCGACGCAGACCTTCAGCCGTCGACGATCAAAACCCGATTCAACAACGTGCGCTCCGTCTTACGTGCTGCGGTACGTGACCGGATGCTCGCTCACGATCCATCGCAAACCGTGGCACTCCCCCGCGTTCGTCGCACCGAGGCCGCGATGGTCATACCCACACCCACACAAGTCGGTGCTCTACTTCGGCAAGCTGAGGACGATTTCCGGGCATTCGTCGGGCTGTGCGCGTTCGCTGGTCTGCGACTCGGGGAAGCTGCAGCCCTCCAGGTCGGGGACATAGACTTCCTGCGTCGAGAGATCGAGATTCGCCGGCAGGTGCAGAGGGCGAACGGTCACGAGGTCGAGATCCGTGGACCGAAGTACGGGTCCGAGAGGACCATTCCGGCCCCGCAAGGCTTGCTTGATCTTCTGTCCGTGCACATCGCGCATTGGCGTGCAGGGACCAATCCCGAACGATGGATGTTCCCCGGAAGAGGCGAGCATCCGTGGCATCAGAACAGTGTCGGCTACCGCTGGCGCAAGACACGAGAACGTGCAGGCGCCGGAGATCTACGCCTGCACGATCTGCGGCACTTCTATGCGTCGGGGTTGATCGCTGCGGGGTGCGATGTGGTGACCGTGCAACGTGCCCTCGGGCACCACTCCGCTGCGGTCACGCTCACGACGTACTCGCACCTGTGGCCGGATGCTTCCGACCGGACCCGCAAGGCTGCGGATGGACTCTTCGCGGAAGCTACTGCGGACGGACTGCGGACGGAGAGCGACAAAACCCCTGTTGACCAGGGGCTTTAGACGTTGAAGCGGAACTCCACGACATCGCCGTCGGCCATGACGTAGTCCTTGCCTTCCATCCGGACCTTGCCCCGGGCCTTGGCCTCAGCCATCGAACCGGCGGCGTCGAGGTCGTCGAACGAGACGATCTCGGCCTTGATGAAGCCACGCTCGAAGTCGGAGTGGATGACGCCGGCGGCCTGCGGTGCAGTGTCGCCCTGGTGGATGGTCCACGCACGCGCCTCCTTCGGACCCGCCGTGAGGTAGGTCTGGAGGCCGAGGGTGTGGAAGCCGACGCGCGCGAGGGAGGCGAGGCCGGGCTCGTCCTGACCGATCGAGTCGAGCAGTTCCTGAGCTTCTTCCGGCTCGAGTTCGATCAACTCGGACTCGACCTTGGCGTCGAGGAACACGCAGTCTGCGGGAGCGACGGCCTCACGCAGTTCCTGCTTCTTCGCGTCGTCGGTCAGCACCGTCTCGTCGGCGTTGAAGACGTAGAGGAACGGCTTGGTGGTCATGAGATTGAGCTCGCGCAGCAGCGCGTAGTCGAGGGTGTCCTTCTTCGAGAACAGGGTCGCGCCCTCGTTGAGGACGGCCTGCGCCTTGACGGCCTCCTCGTACTGCGGCTTGAGGTCCTTGTTCTTCTTCGCTTCCTTCTCGAGACGCGGCAGCGCCTTCTCGAGGGTCTGGATGTCGGCGAGGATCAGCTCGGTCTCGATGATCTCGATGTCGGCGAGCGGGTCGACGCGACCGTCGACGTGGATCACGTCGTCGTCGGCGAACACGCGCACAACCTGGCAGATCGCATCCGCTTCGCGAATGTTGGCGAGGAACTTGTTGCCCAAGCCTGCGCCCTCGGACGCTCCCTTGACGATGCCGGCGATGTCGACGAACGACACGGTGGCAGGCAGGATGCGCTGCGAACCGAAGATCTCTGCGAGGCGATTCAGCCGCGGATCGGGCAGTTCGACCACGCCGACATTGGGCTCGATGGTGGCGAACGGATAGTTCGCAGCCAGCACATCGTTCTTGGTCAGCGCGTTGAAAAGCGTCGACTTGCCGACGTTGGGAAGACCGACGATTCCGAGGGTAAGGCTCACGGGTTCAATATTCTACGCAGACCCCGCGCGGTCGCCTCATCCGCACGCTACCCGCACCAACTGCGCGATCCGCGCGGCCTGCTCATCGTCGGGCACGGACGTCCCGTCGGCGGCGAGTTCGCCGACCTTGTCGTTGACTTCCTGATCGCCGACGCCGTTCTCGATCAACGGGCACGTCTCGGTGACGATGGACTCGATCGACGAGGCCTCCCGGTCGGCGGACAACTGCGGGTAGCCGGCACGGAACGCCGCTACGAACGCACTCATCTTGGCATCGTCGAACGCTTCTCCGGCTTTGTCGGCGGCATCGGAGGCCGCCTGCTGAACCGAGGAGAGGACCCCGCCGGCCTGTTCCTGCACATTCGTCGCGGCCTCGCTCGCCGAGGAACGCGCCCCGTCCGACGTCGGCGCGTCGTCCGAGCTGCACGCGGTGAGAGCACCGGCGACAGCCACCGCGACCAGCATGATCGATGCCCGAGTTCTCCGGGACATGCCCGTTCCATTCGTCACGTTTCGAGAGTGCCACGAACGGGGACTCTCGGTCGGGCAAATCCGACAACCCGCTCATGCTCGGATTCCGGGCGTGGTGACCGTAGATTTACGGACGTCGGGCACGTCGACTCGCACAGACATGTCGGAAGGACCAGCGTTGACCGAATCGAAATCCAGCCCATGGGGTACGAACCCCGCCTCGACATCGTCGAAGACTCCTGATCGGGCCACCCTCATCGGTGCCGGCGGAATGTGGCTCGCGAAGTGGTCCGCGATCCTTGTCGTGATCGCTGCGGGTGCCCTCGTGCTCGGCTGGATCATCCAGAAAATGTGGGTGATCGTGCTGCCGGTCGCCCTCGCGATCGTGGTCTCGACGATTCTGTGGCCGCCGACCCGGGCGATGACCAAACGCGGGCTCCCACCCGCACCGGCCGCGTCGATCACGCTCGTGCTGTTCTTCGCGATCGTGGGCGGCATCATCGCCGGCATCGTGCCGTCGGTGGTCAACCAGGTGCCCGATCTGGCCAACAAGGCCACCGAAGGCATCAACACGGTCCAGGACTGGGTGAAGGGCCCGCCCATCAACCTGCAGGACGAGCAACTCGACAACGCCGTGGACGCGGTGGTCGAACGTGTCCAGGGCAGTGCTGCCTCCATCGCCGGGGGCGTGTTCTCCGGGGTCACCACCGCCGGGTCGCTGCTCATCACGTTCGCACTCGTCCTGGTGCTGTCGTTCTTCTTCATCAAGGACGGACCGCGTTTCCTCCCCTGGCTTCATCGGGTCAGCGGCAGGACTACCGGGCGGCACCTCGAAGAGGTCCTGACCCGGATGTGGATCACGCTCGGCGGGTTCATTCGCACTCAGGCAGTAGTGAGCCTCATCGACGCGGTGTTCATCGGCATCGGCCTGGTGATCCTCGGTGTACCGCTCGCGCCGGTGCTGGCGATCCTCACGTTCATCGGTGGATTCGTCCCGATCGTAGGTGCCTTCGTTGCCGGTGCCCTGGCCGTGCTGGTCGCGCTCGTCGCCAACGGCTTCACCACGGCTCTCATCGTGCTGGCACTCATCATTGCGGTGCAGCAGATCGAGGGGAACGTCCTGCAGCCCGTTCTCCAGTCGCGGAGCATGAATCTGCACGCGGCCGTGGTGCTGCTCGCGGTCACTGCCGGATCGTCGCTGTTCGGCATCGTCGGTGCGTTCCTGGCGGTGCCGGTGGCTGCGGTCGCCGCCGTCGTGATCCGCTACATCGGCGAGCAGATCGACAGTCGCTCGGCCGAAGTCGATCCGGACGACGCGACGAAAGCGCTGCCCGCTCCCGGCGACGCCTCGGCGCCCGATCCGAACGCCTCCACCGGGCCGGAGCCCGAGCCGGATCAGAAGTGACGGACGCTCCTGCGGGTCAGCTCGCGACCTGAACAGTGGATCCCGACCGGCCGCGGATGACGTGCAGCCGGCTCGGGATCCGCTGCCGCATCTCGTCGACGTGGCTCACCACCCCGACGACCCGGCCGCCGGCGCGCAATTCGTCGAGCACCCCCATCACCGCATCCAGAGAGTCCGCGTCGAGTGTGCCGAACCCTTCGTCGATGAACATCGTGTCGAGAACCACTCCGCCGGCTTCCGCTGCGACGACGTCCGCGAGCCCGAGCGCCAGCGCCAGCGACGCCTGAAACGACTCGCCGCCGGACAGGGTTTTCGTCGACCTGACCACGCCGGTGTATTCGTCGTGGATGTCGAGCCCCAGGCCACCACGTCGACCACGGGTGTCGGCCGCGTCGGAGTGCACGAACTCGTACCGGCCGCCCGACATCCTGCGCAGTCTCTCCGACGCGGCCTCCGCCACCTCCTCGAGACGCGCCGCGAGCACATACGAGCGCAGCGACATCTTCTTGGCATTGGAGCCGCCACCGGCCACGACGTCCGCGAGGTCGGCGAGTTCGGCCTGCTCGTCGCGGAGAGGGACGAGTTTCGCGTACGCCTGCTCGAGACGCGCCGTGTAGGCGTCGATGTCGAGGTACCGGCGGGCCGCCTCGGTGGCGGCAGCGTGCGCCCGGTCGAGCGCGGCAGCGCCCGCGGCGACCGCTGCCCGCGCCCCGGGCACATCGGCCGTCTCGTCTCCGGTGAGAACGGCTATCGCAGGCTCGGCGAGCGTGGCCTGCGCGACCGCCCGTTCGTTGTCGGCCGCTCGGAGCACACGATCGATCTCGTCGATCCGCTCCCCCGGCCGGAGTGCCGCACGTGCGGCGTCGAGGTCGGCGAAACCGGCCTCGGTCGCGGCGGCGAGCGCCCCCCCCGGCCCCGGCGCGGCGCCCGTCCGGGCCGGGGGGGCCGG
>NZ_JAXION010000171.1:0-6493 GCF_049311045.1 Rhodococcus sp. 7Tela_A2
GGGGGGGGGGGGGGGGGGCTCCCCCCCCCCCCCCCGGGCAGTCGCTCTCCGATCAATATTCTGGATTGTACGGAAACACTAGAAAACCAGAACACTCCTCACCTGAACGACGAATCCCACCTCAGCCCATACCCGAGGGCTGATTTCAGGAGGCGCCGGCGGTGAGTTCGAGAATCGTGATCTCGGGGGGAGCGCCGACCCGAACGGGCGGGCCCCAGGCGCCGGTGCCCTGCGACGTGTAGATCAAGGTGTCGCCGAACCGGTCGAGCCCGGTCACCGTGGGATTGGCGAGTGAGACCAACGGACGTAGCGGCCACATCTGTCCGCCGTGCGTGTGTCCCGACAGTTGCAGGTCCACGCCGCGCTCACGCGCTTCGAGGACATGCTTGGGCTGGTGCGCGGCGAGCACCACGACCGTGCCGGGTTCGATGCCGTCGAGCGCGGCCGACATGTCTGCGGTGTGTGGTTCCGGCGCCGTGTAGTCGTGAACTCCGGCAAGCGCGATCGTGTCGCCGCCCCGCGTGAGAACGACGTGCTCGTTGCGCAATGTCTGTACCCCGAGGGTTTCCCAGTGGTCGAGCCACGAAATGCCGTCGTCCGCGTAGTACTCGTGATTGCCACTGACACCGAAGACGCCGAGAGGTGCACGCAGGTCGCGAAGCGGTTCGAGGTCCTCTCCGGCGAGGGCCACGGTGCCGTCGACCAGGTCGCCGCCGAGGACCACCAGGTCGGGTTGTTGCGCGTTCACCAGGTCGACGACGCGGCGCACGAAGTCGGCACCGCGAGCGGGTCCGGCGTGCAGGTCGGTCACGAGCGCGACGCGGGTCCCCTCGAATCCGGCGGGGAGCCGACGCAGGGGTACGCGGACGTCGACCACGCGCGGACGCGCGGCCTCGACGACGCCGTAGGTGACGGCACCGACCGATGCGACGACGAGTGTCGCGGTTGCGATGCGGATGGCTCGGCGCCGGGACGGGTCGGCAGGCTCGTCGGTGCGGGGCCTCGAGCGGTCACGAACGCGCCGGACGAGCCGTGCCCCGAGAGCGAAGAGGCCGATGAGCAGGACCCCGAGCCCGAGGTACAGCACGACGGCGAGCCAGGTCCACCCGAGGAACCCGATCGGCCGTGCCCACGACGGGTCGAGCGTCGTACCCACCGAGCCGGCGGCGATGGCGAAGACCGCGAGCACTACGAGGGCGAGGTCGGCGCCGAGCGCAGCGCGACCGGTCACACCGGGCGCGCGGACGAGCCGGCGATGCAACCAATACGTGATGAGGGCGAAGAAGATCGCCATGACAAGCAATCTGAGCACGGTCAGGACGCCAGCTTCCGGATGATGTCGACGAGGGCGGCGCCCTCGGTGGAGGGGACGGTCTCGAGTGTTCCGCCGGTGCGGTCGGCGACCGCTCGCAACGCGGAGAGGTCGTCGGCGGACTCGCCCAGGACGACGAGGTTCACACGGACGGGTTTGTCGGGGGAGGCAAGCTCGTCGACCGTGGCGAGGAGACCGGCCACGTCGGTGTCGCTGCTGTCGATCACTGCGAGCACGACGTTCGGGCGGGTGGGGTCGTACTTGTCCACCGCGTCGCGGTACGCGGCGGACAGCGCGGCACTCACGGGCTCGTCCTCGGTGAGGGTGACGCCGTCCAGTGCGCTGCCGAGCGCTGTTCTCTTCGCCGCGGTCAGGCCGTCCCGCTCCACCGCGATCCGGTATCCGGGTGCGGCGTCGGAGAACACGTACATGCCGATCACGGACGTGTCGGGGGAGCGGCGGACGAGGAGATCGAGGGCGTCGCCGGTGTGGGCGAGGCGAGTGCCGTCGCCGTCCACGGTCGACATCGACTGCGACGTGTCGACGACGAAGGTGACCTTGCTGGGCGGCACCGGCTCGATGCGGGTGCGGAGCAGTGCGTCGGTGACGACACGGGGGGCGGGAACGAGCGTCGAGTCCACGCGGGGAAGGCGGATGGTGTCGATGGGCGCGGGCACTTCGTCGCCGACCCGGAAACCGTTCTCGACCAAGAGTTGTGTCTGCTCGGGTTTGCGCACGTAATCGACGAATTCTGCCGCGGCGCGCGAGAGGGTCTCGTCGACCCACGGGGCATCCACAACGGCAGCCGGGAAATCCGCCACCGGGGTGGCACCGACAGGAAGATAGCCGGACACGCCGCGTACCGCGTCACCGTCGAGCGAGGCGTACAACTGCTGCTCGACGACCGGCACCGCGTGCACCGGCGCCGAGACGTCGGCCCGGGCGCCGAGCGCCGCGAGCGCGTCGGTCGTCGTGGGCCCGGCGGTCGGCCCGAGTGCATTGGCGCCGAGCGCCAGTTCGGTAACGGCGGTGACAGCAGCCGGGGACTCGGCCTGTTCGACGGTGACCGGGCCGGTGCCGGCGCCGGTGACCGCCGCGGCGACTCCCTCGAGGGCGAGCGCGGTGGCGTCGGTGCGTTCGCCGGTGGGCAGCGCGAGTGCGAGCTGTCCCCACGCGTCGAGGCCCACGGCGCGCATCGCGGCCGGGTCGCGCTGGAGCTTCGGGAGATCGTCCCATCCGACCGCTGAGCTGGTGAGTGCGCGGCCGAGATCGTCGGGAACGGCGAGCACGACCGGGGAGGTGGCGAGGGAGCGGGCTTGTCCGTCGACGGCGGTGGTGGCGCGTTCGGCGGCGCGGGAATCGAGGGGCACCCACAGGGCGGGCCCGGGCCCGAGGGCGGCGTTCCACGGCGTGTCCGCGCCGAGGCTCGCCGCGACGGGAGCCGATTCGGCGGCGAACACCTGCGCGGTGACGCAGTGGTCGCGGATGACGGGAGCGACGTCGGTGCTCCACCGGTCGGCGAGCGTGGTCAGTGTCGGAGCGATCAGGGGGTCGGCGGCGATCCGGAGTACGGCGTCGCCTTCGACGCATGTTGCGGCGGCGTCCGCGCCCTGCCTGTCGATTCGTTCGCGTAGCTGGAACCAGCCGAAGACGGCGACCACGAGCAGGAGGAGTGCCACGACCACCACGATCACGCTTGTGCTGATGCCTCGCGTACCGTCGCCGCGATGTCTCCCGCTCACGTCTGGGTTCGCCTCGTTTCGTCGTGA
This sequence comes from Rhodococcus sp. 7Tela_A2, assembly GCF_049311045.1. NCBI lineage: Bacteria > Bacillati > Actinomycetota > Actinomycetes > Mycobacteriales > Nocardiaceae > Rhodococcus > Rhodococcus sp. 7Tela_A2. The sequence goes on from NZ_JAXION010000171.1 coordinate 3,082, forward strand.
ATCCGGTCGAATCCGACCGGCTACAGCAGTCTAGTGATGCCGCCGAAGGCGCTGTACGCGGTGCAGCCCGTACGGTGCAGCCGTATCACGGGGGGCAGGGCCCCGGTCCTTCTCGGATCGGGGCCCTGCTGCGCGAGGCGGGTGTGCCGGTGCCGGCGTTCGGTCAGGCGAACGTGGCCTTGTACTCGCGGCGGCGGCGGTGCAGGATCGGCTCGGTGTAGCCGCTGGGCTGCGTGGTGCCTTCGAGGACGAGTTCCTTGGCTGCCTGGAACGCGATGTTGCCGGCGAAGTCCGGGCCCATCGGCCGGTAGGTGGCGTCGCCCTCGTTCTGACGGTCGACGACGGGTGCCATGCGTTCGAGGGATTCGATGACGTCGGCTTCGGTGACGACACCGTGGCGGATCCAGTTGGCGAGCAGCTGGCTGGAGATGCGCAGGGTGGCGCGGTCTTCCATCAGTGCCACGTCGTGGATGTCGGGGACCTTGGAGCATCCGACACCGTGGTCGATCCACCGCACCACGTAGCCGAGGATCGACTGGCAGTTGTTGTCGAGTTCCTCACGCTTCTCGGCGTCCGACCAGTTCGGGTTCTCGGCGAGCGGGATGGTGAGAATGTCGTCGAGCGTGGCCCGGGTCTTGCCCTTGAGCTCGTCCTGGACCGCGAAGACGTCGACCTCGTGGTAGTGGGTGGCGTGCAGCGTCGCCCCGGTGGGGGACGGCACCCAGGCGGTGTTGGCGCCGGCCTTGGGCTGGCCGATCTTCTGCACGAGCATGTCGTGCATGAGGTCGGTCATGGCCCACATGCCCTTGCCGATCTGTGCCTTGCCCTGCAGGCCGGCGGCGAGACCGGTGTCGACGTTCCAGTCCTCGTAGGCGGCGATCCACTTCTGCTGCTTCATCGCGGCCTTGCGCACGACCGGGCCCGCCTCCATGGAGGTGTGGATCTCGTCCCCGGTGCGGTCGAGGAAGCCGGTGTTGATGAAGGCGACGCGCTCGGATGCGGCTTCGATGCAGGCGGCGAGGTTGACCGTGGTGCGGCGTTCCTCGTCCATGATGCCGACCTTGAGCGTGTTGGCGGGCAGGCCGAGGATCTCCTCGACGCGGCCGAACAGTTCGGTCGTGAACGCGGATTCTTCGGGGCCGTGCTGCTTGGGCTTGACGATGTAGATCGAGCCGGTGCGGCTGTTGAGCAGCGGCCCGTGCTCGTCGTCGCCGTAGAGGCCGTGGCTGGCGCACAGGCTGGTGACGAGAGCGTCGAGGATGCCTTCGGGCACCTCGTTGCCGTCGCGGTCGAGGATCGCGGGGTTGGTCATGAGGTGACCGACGTTGCGGACGAACAGCAGCGAACGTCCGTGCAGTTCGAGGTCGCTGCCATCGAGCGCGGTGTAGACGCGGTTCGGTGCCAGGGTGCGGGTAAGGGTTTTGCCGCCCTTGGAGAACGATTCGGACAGGTCGCCGCGGTTGAGGCCGAGCCAGTTGCGGTAGCCGATGACCTTGTCCTCGGCGTCCACGGCGGCGACGGAGTCTTCGAAGTCCATGATCGTGGTGACCGCGGATTCGAGGACGACGTCCTTGACGCCGGCGGCGTCGGTGCTGCCGATGGGGGATTCGGCGTCGATCTGGATCTCGATGTGCAGGCCGTTGTTGCGCAGCAGCACGGAGGTGGGGGCGGCCTTGTCGCCGAGGTAGCCGACGAGCTTCTCGGGCTGGGCCAGACCGGTGACGGTGCCGTCCGCCAGGGTGACCCGGAGTTCGGTGCCGTCGATGGCGTAGTTGGTGGAGTCGACGTGAGATCCCTCAGCGAGCGGGACGGCCTTGTCGAGGAAGTCGCGGGCCCAGGCGATCACCTTGTCGCCGCGCACCTTGTTGTATCCGGTGCCCTTCTCGGCGCCGTCGTCCTCGGGGATGGCGTCGGTGCCGTACAGCGCGTCGTACAGCGAACCCCAACGGGCGTTGGACGCGTTGAGCGCGAAGCGGGCGTTGAGGACGGGGACGACGAGCTGCGGTCCGGCCGTGGTCGCGATCTCGCTGTCGATATTCGCCGTGGTGATCTCGAAGGGCTCGGGGGCGGGGACGAGGTACCCGATCTCCTCGAGGAACGCCTTGTACGCGACGGGGTCGTGGGGCTGCCCGGCGCGGTCGCGGTGCCAGGTGTCGATGCGGCTCTGCAGATCGTCGCGCTTGGCGAGCAGCTCTCGGTTTTTGGGGGCCAGCTCGTGGATGATCTTGTCTGCACCGTCCCAGAACGCGGCTGCGTCTACCCCCGTGCCGGGGATCGCTTCGTCGTTGACGAAGTCGTAGAGCACCTTTGCGATGTGGAGTCCACCGATTTGCACGCGTTCTGTCATTAGCCTCACTCTTTCCGGTTGCGGTGCGCCCGGGGCAGCGCCACGGGTGCTTGCACGAAAAACTCCAGTTATGTTACCCGCCGGTAGCAGTAGGGGTGTCGGGTCGACACGCGCGCAGGGCGGAGCAGCGATTGAGCAGTTCCTCACGGAGGGCCGCGGCGCGAGTGGTGAGCGCCGACTGCTCGCGGACGTACTGTGCGCGTCCGGCGGCAGTCTCGATGGCGACGGGCGAGTAGCCGTAGCCGCTCAGATCATACGGGCTGGCCCGCATGTCCAATTCGCGAGCCGCCGACGCCAGCCGGAAACAGTCGAGCACCAGATCGGAGTCGACCAGCGGGGAGAGCTTGAAGCACCACTTGTAGAGGTCCATCCCCGCGTGCAGGCACCCGGGTTGTTCCCGGTCCGTCCGGCTGTCCTGGGTGAGTGCCGAGGCGTTGCGCGACGCGGCCTCCGGGGTGAAGAAACGGAACGCGTCGTAATGGGTGCATCGAAGCTGCATTGATTTCACCACGTCGTCCGTGCCCTGGTGGCCGAGCCGCAGCGGCACCGACGAGTGCCGGACGTCCTCGGTTCCGGTGCGGTACACCATCGCCCATTCGTGCAGACCGAAGCACCCGAGCTGGGCCGGACGGGACGCGGTGGCCGCGAGCAGACCGGCGACGAAGTCCACCGTGCCGGAGCGGTGTGCAAGGACCGCCTCGCTCACCCGGACCGCGGGCACGCCGTCCACCTCGAGCCGCTCGTAGCCGGGATGATCCCGGTAGTCGCGGGTCGCGGCACCGAGCAGGATCGTCCCGTAACCGGGATGCCAGAACCGCAACTTGCCGGGCCGGTAGTTGTAGTAGGTGAACAGGAAGTCGTGCACCGGGTGCGTCTCGTCGGCCGCGCGCCGCCGCAGATGGTCGGCCAGCAGGGCGTCCACCGCGGCGTGGTGACGGTCGCGGCGACCGGTCCAGTCCGCCTCCGCGAGCACGGTCGGGGCGGCCCCCGGGGGGGGGTCGGGGATGGGGCGCGGGGCGCCGGGGGGTCTGCGGCGCGGGGGGGGGGGTGGCGGGCGGGACCGCC
>NZ_JAXION010000172.1:0-6215 GCF_049311045.1 Rhodococcus sp. 7Tela_A2
CGTCGGCGACGACGGAGGCACGCACCCCGTATACGTGCTCGATCATGTCGGACGTCAGTGCCTCGATAGGTGGGCCCTGGGCGACGATCCGTCCCTTCGAGAGAACGACGACCCGGTCACAGAACATCGCCGCGAGGTTGAGATCGTGCAGTGCGACGTAACTGGTCACCGGCAATGCCACCACCCGTTCCAGGATGTCGAGCTGATGCTGGACGTCGAGGTGATTGGTCGGTTCGTCGAGCAGGAGTTCCTGCGGATCCTGGGCGAGCGCCCGCGCGATCTGGGCGCGCTGGCGTTCTCCGCCCGACATGGCCCGCCACAGGCGGTCGGCGTGCTCGGACATACCGGTGGCCACGAGCGCCCGTTCTATCGCGGCGTCGCCTCCGTCGTCGCGGCCGAAGACGTCCGCGTGTGGAACTCGGCCCAGCCGAACCACATCCCGGACCCTGATGTCGACCTCGGTGTGCGAGTGCTGTCCCACCATCGCGACCCGCCTGGCCAGGACGCGGCGGCCGAGCGACCGGATGTCGGCACCATCGAGCGTCACAGTGCCCGCGTCCGGACGGTCGACGCCGGCAAGCAGACGCAGGAGTGACGACTTGCCGGAACCGTTGGGGCCGAGCAGCCCGATTGTCTCGCCGGGCCGCGGGTCGATCGTCACGTCGTCGACTACGAGGTTGCCGCCCCGGCTCCACCTCAGCGATGTTGCCGCCAGTGTCTCTGTTTTCCTCGTCACTGCGTGCTCCTCATACGGAAGAGAATCAGGGCGAAGGCGGGCACACCGATCAGCGCTGTCACCACACCGACCGGTACTTCCTGCGGCGCGAACACCGTGCGCGCCACCGCGTCGACCCACACCATGAACACCGCACCCACCACTGCTGCGACCGGCACGAGACGACTGTGCCTGGGGCCGACCAGGAATCGGGCGGCATGCGGAAGTACCAGACCCACGAATCCGATGGCACCTGCCGCACTGACCAGCACCGCGGTGATGAGTGCCGTCACCACCAGGAACATCAGGCGGGTGCGTCCCACCGCGATTCCGAGCGTCGCGGCGGTGGACGATCCGAAGGTGAAGGCATCGAGCGCGGACGCCTTCAGCAGACACACCGCAACCCCCAGTGCGCACACCCCGCCACACAGGATCACGTCGCTCCAGGTTGCGCCCGCGAGCGAGCCGAGCAGCCAGAACAGCACACCACGGGTGCGTTCCGCGTCGGCCGACGAGATGACGATGAAAGAGGTGAGCGCCGAGAACAATTGCGTACCCGCGACACCGGCGAGGACCACACGGGAGGTTCCGCCGCCCGCGCCCGTCGCAAGCAGCAGCACCAGCCCGAACGACACCAGCGCGCCGAGAAAGGCACCACCGGACAACGAGATCGCACCGCCTCCGATGCCGAGGACCGCGATCATCACGGCGCCGGTGGAGGCACCGGACGAGATACCCAGCACGAACGGGTCGGCGAGCGGATTTCGCAGCAGCGACTGCATGATCACGCCGCACACGGCCAGGCCGGCCCCGCACACCGCCGCGAGCAACGTTCGAGGTAGCCGCAGTTCCCAGACGATGCCCTCCCGGATTGCACTCACCGTCGACCCACTCATACCCAGCTTGTCGAAGATCACCGAATAGACGTCCCCGACAGAGAGATTCGCGGGCCCTATGGTGACGGTGACGGCGATCGACAGAGCAAGCGCCACCACTCCCACGGTGATCACAGCGACAACCGGGACCCGGTCGCCCCTGACGGGCAACCGGGTCTTCATCTCGGCCGTCACCGGTTGCCGAGGTTCCATTCCCGCACTGCGGCGGCGACCTTCTCGATCCCGTCGACCGTGCGGATGGACGGGTTCATGTCGGCGCCGTTGACCACGATGTAACGCTTGTTCTGCACCGCGGACAGTCGCTGTGTGACCGGATTCGACTCGAGGAACGCGATCTTGCTGTCGAGGGCGTCACCGTCGATGCTGCGGCGACTCAGATCCCCGAGCACCAGTGCGGTCGGGTCCCGGTCCAGGACCGACTCCCAGCTGACCTGCGGCCACTCGTTGGTCGTGTCGTCGAAGACGTTCTTCGCCCCGACGGAGTTCGTGATGATGCCCGACGAGCCACAGCAGCCCGCCACATAGGGCGTGTTGATATCGGCGAACCAGAACGCCAGCGAGACCTCCGACGCATCGACCTCACCAGCAGCGTTCTCGTATCGCTGCTCGAGTTCCGCGACGAACTCCTCGCCGCGATCCCGCACGTCGAAAATAGCTGCGAGCTCGCGGATCTCCTTGTAGACGGAGTCCATCGTGAGCGGTTCGGTGCGGTTGCCGTCGGCGTTGACACTCTCGTCGTTCTTGCCTTCACAATCGGTGGGCGACAGGTACGACGGCACCCCGAGCCGGTCGAACTGATCCCGGTCCGCGACACCGCCCTCGCCCAGCGTGCCGCCGAACGATGCCGACACGAAGTCGGGTTCGGTCTCGAGGACCACTTCGAACGACGGTTTGTTGTCGGCGAGACGCGGGACGGTCTCGTTCGCGGCTGCGAGGTTGTCGCGCACCGGGTCCGTCCACGTCGCGGTGCCGACCATCCGATCGGCGAGTCCGAGCGACAGCAGGATCTCCGTGGAGCCCTGGTTGAGCGAGACGGCCCGCTGCGGGGGCGCATCGATTGTGACGGAATAACCGCAATTGTCGATCGTCAGTGGGTAGTTCGTCGCGGACGACGAGACGTCGACGTCCTGTTCGGCGGCTCGCTCGGTGTCGTTCGTCGAACAGCCTGCGACCGCGAGGGTCGCGGCGAAGACTGCGATGCCTGTGCGCAGCAGCGTGTGCCGCCCCTGTCGGGCGGTGAATATCGAGTTGTTCATGTCCATCCTCGTGGTGTCACTTCGGTCCGCGCAGGTGTCCTGGCTCCCGGATCGACGCTCTCCCCCGGCCTTCCAACCGTGATGGGTCGTGGCCGTACGAGTGGGGGATAGCTCCTCGGTGACAGTTGCGGGACAGCCCCGGATTCGCACCGGTGTTCCCTACGTCGTCTCGAAGCGTACAAGACCATCGCGAACATGGATATAGCGGCGGGTCGGCGGAGAGGTTCACATCAGGAGGGACGGTGGTGGATTCACGCCCTGGACCGATGTGGTGAACGGTGACCGGCGGCGCGGCGAAGCAGATACGTATCCATTACCCAGCCTCGCGCGACTTTGGCCCGCGCCCGCGCCTTCTCGATCTCGGGAAGTACGTCGGAGAGGCGTCCGGCCACGAGTTCTTCGTCGGTCGTTCCCAGCTGTGCGCCCCACCAGATATCCCACGCACCTGGTAGTTCCGAGCACGCGAGCTGCCCATCGAGCATGACCACGATGTTCTCCGCTCCTCCGGCCACCTCCTCGGCGAGCCGCCGGCCCGTCGTGATGGTGATGGGGCCTCCGATCACGTTGAGCACCAGCCTGTGCCGTGCCGCGAGCACCTGCACACTGCTGACTCCCGGGATCACGTCGTAGTCGATGTCGAGGAGTCCACGACTGCGAATACGTTCGACGACACGGATAGTGCTGTCGTACAGACTCGGATCTCCCCACACGAGGAGCCCGACGGTCTCGCCGTCGAGAACCTGTTCGGCGAGCGCGATCTCGTAGGCTTCGGCGCGTGCGGCGTGCCAGTCGCGCACCTCGGCGCCGTATGCCTCGGGTGTCCGGTCGCGCGGCGGATCGGGCACCGCGATCACGCGATAGTCCCGCGTGCTGTGACGGCGGCAGATCTCCTGCCGCACAGCGACGAGATCACCTGTACCCGCACGTCCGGCTTCGGCCTCCTTGTCGGCGACAAGGAACACGTCGACGCTGTTCAACGCGTGTACGGCGGTCACCGTCAGGTCGTCGGGCCCACCCGGGCCGATACCGATGAGCCGCAGCCGCCGGACGGTCACCCGCGGTCCTCGAGGTCACCTTCTGCGTCGAGGTACGCCTGCTGCAGCGCCTGCATCGTGTCGGGATCCGGCTCGGCCCACAGACCACGGTCGGCGGCCTCGGTGAGTCGCTCGACGATCCCGCGCAACGCCCACGGGTTCGCCTCGCGGAGGAATTGCTGATTCTCGGGATCGAGAGCGTATGTCTGCGCGAGGGTTTCGTACATCCAGTCCTGCACGACACCGGCCGTGGCGTCGTACCCGAAGAGGTAGTCGACGGTCGCGGCGAGTTCGAAGGCGCCCTTGTAACCGTGGCGGCGCATCGCCGTGATCCAGCGCGGATTGACCACGCGGGCACGGAACACTCTCGCGGTATCCTCGGCGAGCGACCGGGTGCGCACCGCGTCGGGGGTCGTGGAGTCTCCGATGTAAGCCTTCGGGTCGTTGCCGGTGAGTGCGCGTACCGTCGCGACCATGCCCCCGTGATACTGGAAGTAGTCGTCGGAGTCGGCGATGTCGTGTTCGCGGGTGTCGGTGTTCTTCGCCGCCACCGCGATACGTCGATAGTTGGCGCGCATGTCCTCGGCGGCGGGTACGCCGTGCAGGCCGCGACCGTAGGCGAAGCCACCCCACGCGGTATACACCTCGGCGAGATCCGCATCGGTGCGCCAGTTCCCGGAGTCGATGAGTTGCAGGATCCCCGCACCGTACGACCCGGGCTTGGAACCGAAGATCCGCCGCACCGCGCGGTCGGCGTCGCCGTGCTCGGCTTCGTCCCGTTCGGCGTGGGCGCGTATGTAGTTCATCTCGAGAGGTTCGTCGAGTGCGGCGACCATGCGGATCGCGTCGTCGAGCATTCCGATGACGTGCGGGAACGCATCGCGGAAGAACCCGGAGATCCGGACGGTGACGTCGATGCGTGGCCGGCCGAGCTCTTCGAGCCCGACCACGATCAACTCCCGGACACGCCGGGACTCGGGGTCCCATTCGGGACGCACACCGATCAGCGCGAGGACTTCGGCGATGTCGTCGCCGGCGGTCCGCATCGCCGAGGTCCCCCACACCGACAGTCCTACCGACTGCGGGTACTCACCGGTGTCCGCGACATACCTGTCGACCAGGGCATTCGCGAGTGCCACGCCGGTGTCGTAGGCGAGTCGGCTCGGGACCGCCTTGGGATCGACGGTGTAGAAGTTGCGGCCGGTGGGCAGCACGTTGACCAGGCCCCGCAGCGGCGATCCGGAGGGCCCGGCGGGGATGTAGCCGCCGCCGAGAGCATGTAGCACCGCATCGAGTTCGTCGGTGGTCCGCGCCAGGCGCGGCACCACTTGCTCAGCAGCGAATTCCAGCACTCGTGCGACCTCGTCGTCGGCGCGACCGAGTACGGATTCGACTGTGGCTGCGCCAGATCCGCAAGTCCAGCTGCGGTCTTCCATTGCTCGGACAAGCGCACGGGCCTGGGACTCGACCGCGTCGACCTCGGTGAGCGGCCCGTCGGGCTTCAAACCCAATGCGGTGCGAAGCCCGGGCACCGCGTGTGATTTCCCTCCCCACACCTGGGCTGCGCGCAGGATGGACAGCACCAGGTTCACGCGCGCGTCCCCCTCGGGGGCGCCACCGAGCACATGCAGGCCGTCGCGGATCTGCGCGTCCTTCACCTCGCACAGCCAGCCGTCGACGTGCAGGAGGAAGTCGTCGAACTCTGCGTCGTGCGGGCGATCGTCGAGGCCCAGGTCGTGGTCGAGTTTCGCGGCCTGGATCAGCGTCCAGATCTGTGCGCGGATCGCGGGCAGCTTCGCCGGGTCCATCGCCGCGATGTTGGAGTACTCGTCGAGCAGCTGCTCCAAACGCGCGATGTCACCGTAGGATTCGGCGCGGGCCATCGGTGGGATCAAGTGGTCCACGATGGTGGCGTGTGCGCGACGCTTGGCCTGCGCTCCCTCGCCGGGATCGTTGACGAGAAACGGGTAGATCAGCGGCATGTTGCCGATCGCGGCGTCCGTCGCACACGACGCGGACAGTCCCGCATTCTTGCCCGGCAGCCACTCCATCGAACCGTGCTTACCGAGGTGCACGACGGCGTCGGCGCCGAATCCGTTCTCCACCCACCGGTACGCCGCCAGGTAGTGGTGCGACGGCGCCATGTCCGGATCGTGATAGATCGCGACGGGGTTCTCACCGAATCCGCGGGGCGGCTGGATCATCAGCACCACGTTGCCGGCCTGCAACGTCGCGAGGACCACGGCCTTGTCCGCGCCGAGGGCGTCGGCCCGCAAGGAGCCCGGGGGCGCGCCCCACGGGTACGCCAACGGCA
>NZ_JAXION010000173.1:0-6169 GCF_049311045.1 Rhodococcus sp. 7Tela_A2
GGGCGCCCCCCCCCCCCCCCCCCCCCCCCCCCCACACTCCGTTCGCGTACTCCTTATATTCCCGGCGCGGCACCGAGCCGGGTGGTCACCTCGGACCACGTGCGGAGGACTTCTTCGGCCCGGCCGGTGTCGATCGCGGCAGCAGCGGCCTCGAGTCCGGCCGCGAGTGCCTCCTCGAGACTGTCGCCGATCCCCCGGAACGCTGCGATCGCGCCGGCCGCGTTCAGCAGGACCGCGTCGCGCACCGGCCCGGTCTCCCCCGCCAGGACCGCGCGGGCGATGGCGGCATTCTTCTCTGCGTCTCCGCCGCGTAGCGCCTCGAGCGGTACCCGGGTGATGCCGAGATCGGTCGGGTCGAGGGTGACGACCCGGACCTCGCCGTCCCGCACGATGTGGACGGTGGATGTGGTCGACGTGGTGAGTTCGTCGAGGCCGTCGTCGCCGCGTACCACCAGCGCGGAGTTCCCGCGCTGGGCGAGCACACCGGCGACCGTGCCGACGAGGTTCTCGAAAGCGCATCCGATCAGACCCGCGCGCGGGCGCGCCGGGTTGGTCAGCGGCCCCAGCACGTTGAACGCTGTCGGGATGCCGATCTGCTTGCGCGGGGCCGCGGCGAACCGGAGCGCGGGGTGGTAGACCGGCGCGAAGCAGAAACCGATGCCTGCCTCGGCGACCGACTGGGCCACCGCCTCCGGCCCGAGGTCGATGTGGACGCCCAGTGCCTCGAGCACGTCGGCGCCGCCGCTCTTCGACGATGCCGCCCGGTTGCCGTGCTTGACGACGCGGATGCCGGACGCCGCGACGACGATCGCCGCCATCGTCGAGATGTTCACGGTGTCGGCGCGGTCACCGCCGGTGCCGACGACGTCGACCACGTCGTTGTCGACGGGCACGAGCCGGGCGTAGCCGAGCATGGTGTCCGCGAGCGCGCGCAGCTCGTCGGGGGTTTCCCCCTTCATCTTCAGCGCGACACCGAAGGCGGCGATCTGCGCGGCGGTCGCGTTGTCGGAGAAGATCTCCTCCATCGCCCACTGTGCTTGTTCGCGCGAGAGATCGTGCCCGGCAGTCAGCACACCGAGGACCGACGACCAGGTGGTCCCCGTCCCGTCCACCACTCGAGTCGCGTTCATCGCACCTGACCTCGCCGCATGCCGCTCCCTACCGGGCACCGGTGTGCCCTCCGCCGCGAAGCTTAGTCAGGCGATGCCGGGGGCTGTAGCGCGTCCCACCCCAGCGCGGTGCCACCGAGTCGCTGCGCGAGCGAGACCATGCGGGACTTCTCCTGGGCGCAGTGCATCGCGTCCAGAACCTGGGTGCGCTGCAACACCAGTGCTGTCAGGCTTGCGTCCCCGGCGACCCGCGCCTCCATCGGGGCGCCGCTGACGGTATAGCCGTCCTGTGCGGCCAGTTCGACGGCTCGGTCGACAGCGTCGGGCGGAAGGGTGAGATGGTGGCGCAGTACCGCCTCGTCGGATTCCGTCCAATACGGCTCCGATTCGGCACCGCGCGTCAAGGCCGTCGAACACGCCTCGGCGTCGTCGAACGAGGACACCACCACGACGAGATCCGTACGCTCCCGGTCGAGGGGGGCCCGGCGCCGGGACACCATCGCGCGGAGCCGGTCCCACAAGCCACTTCCGGTACTCATAGCACCAGGTTCGCACGTCCCCCGAAGGCCCGCACGGTGACCCCACCAGGGAAATTATCGGGGCGCGACCAGCACTGACGCGCCTATTTCGGCCCCGATTGCCCAAGACGTACTACGACGGGTCATACTAGCCAGCGTGACGAGCGCAGTAGGGACTTCAGGATCTGCAATCACACAGCGCGTGCACTCGTTGAACCGGCCCAACCTGGTCAGCGTCGGCACCATCGTGTGGTTGTCCAGCGAGCTCATGTTTTTCGCAGGGCTCTTCGCCATGTATTTCGTGGCACGGGCGCAGGCGCCGGAGGGCATGTGGCCCCCGCCGCCCACCCACTTGAACCTGTGGCTGGCGGTTCCGATCACCACGGTGCTGATCGCCTCCTCCTTCACATGCCAGATGGGCGTGTTCGCTGCCGAGCGCGGCGACGTCTTCGGGCTGCGACGGTGGTATCTGATCACCCTCGCCATGGGCACGTTCTTCGTGCTCGGGCAGGGCTACGAATACATCACGCTGGTCGACCACGGCACGTCCATCTCGAGCAGCGTGTACGGCTCGGTGTTCTACATCACCACGGGCTTCCACGGCCTCCACGTGATCGGCGGCCTCGTCGCCTTCGTGTTCCTGCTGGTCCGTACCCGCGTCAGCAAGTTCACGCCCGCGCAGGCCACCGCAGCCATCGTCGTTTCGTATTACTGGCACTTTGTCGACATCGTGTGGATCGCACTGTTTGCCACGATCTATTTCATCCGTTAGCCAGCTGAACGCACAGGCAGCCCCCTGACGTCCAGTCCGTCCCAAAACAAAAAGGGATACAGATGAGTTCATCCCCACCTCTCGGTTCCGAGGGTGACATGCCCGGTCGATCCTCGACAGCTTCCGCTGCCAAGTCCCGCCGCCAGCGCAAATTCCGCCGGCGCGTCACGGGCGCCCTGGTCCTGGCGGTCGGCCTGCTCAGCGCCGGCTTCCTCGCCTCCGCGTTGACCCCTGCCCCGCAGGTGGCCACTGCGCAGGACGACCAGAGCGCACTGATCCGCGAGGGCAAGCAGCTCTACGAGACCTCCTGCGTGACATGCCACGGCATCAACCTGCAGGGTGTGCAGGACCGCGGTCCCACCCTGATCGGTGTCGGTGAGGCAGCCGTCTACTTCCAGGTGTCCTCCGGTCGTATGCCGGCCTCGCGCAACGAGGCCCAGGCGCTCCGCAAGGAACCGAAGTTCAACGCGGCCCAGACCGACGCCCTCGGTGCCTACATCCAGGCGAACGGCGGCGGCCCGACGGTCATCCGTGACGAAGACGGCGAGATCTCCCAGTCTTCGCTCCGTGGCAACGACATCGGCCGCGGTTCGGAACTGTTCCGCCAGAACTGCGCTTCGTGCCACAACTTCACCGGCCGCGGCGGTGCGCTGTCGTCCGGAAAGTTCGCGCCGAACCTCGATCCGGCCAATGAACAGCAGATCTACACGGCCATGCTCACCGGGCCGCAGAACATGCCGAAGTTCTCCGACCGTCAGCTGACGGTCGAGGAGAAGCAGGACATCATCGCGTACGTCAAGTCGGCCAGCGAGACGACGAACCCCGGCGGCTACGGATTGGGCGGGTTCGGCCCGGCCGCCGAAGGCCCGACGATGTGGGTCATCGGCATTGTCGCCGTCGTCGGCGCTGCACTGTGGATCGGAGCAAGGTCATGAGTGGCGGCGAAACGCCGACTAACAAGCACTCGGTCGAGAACCTCGAACAGATGAGCCGCGACGACCTCGTCGCGCTCGGGACGAATCTCGACGGTGTCGATGTCGCATTCCGCAAGGATCGGTGGCCTGTCGAGGGCACCCGCGCCGAGAAGCGCGCCGAGCGAAGCGTTGCGATCTGGTTCGCGCTCGCCGGCATCGCAGGTATCGCGTTCATCGCGATCTACCTGTTCTGGCCGTGGGAGTACCAGGGTCCGGGCGACCCGAACTACACCCTGTACAACCTGTACACCCCGATGCTCGGCCTCACCCTGGGTCTGTCGATCCTCGGTATCGGTGTCGGCGCGGTGCAGTTCACGAAGAAGTTCATCCCCGAAGAGGTGTCGATCCAGGATCGCCACGACGGCCCGTCGACGGAGGTCGATCGCAAGACGATCGTCGCCGAGCTCGCCGATTCGCTCGACACGTCGACGCTCCCGCGTCGCAAGCTGATCAAGCGCACCGCGATCTTCGGCGGCGGCGCACTGGGCGTCGGCCTGATCATGCCGCTCGGCGGCTTGATCAAGAACCCGTGGGCACAGGGCGACAAGTCTCCGCTGTGGGTCTCGGGCTGGACCCCGAACTACGAGGGCGAAACCATCTACCTGCGCCGCGACACCGGACGGCCCCAGGACATCGTCCTGGTTCGCCCGGAGGATCTCGACGCCGGCGGCATGGAGACGGTCTTCCCGTTCCGTGAATCCGACCGTGGCGACGACCACGCGCTGCTGCAGAGCCTTCGCGGCATCCGCAACGCCGTCATGCTCATCCGTCTGCGCACGGAGGATGCCGAACGCGCCATCAAGCGCAAGGGCCAGGAGAGCTTCAACTACGGCGACTACTTCGCCTTCTCGAAGATCTGCACCCACCTCGGCTGCCCCACCTCGCTGTACGAGCAGCAGAGCAACCGCATTCTCTGCCCGTGCCACCAGTCGCAGTTCGACGCACTCGAGTACTGCAAGCCGATTTTCGGTCCCGCTGCTCGTGCACTGCCGCAGCTGCCTATTACAGTGAACGAAGAGGGCTTCCTGGTCGCCAACGGTGACTTCACCGAGGCACTCGGCCCGGCATTTTGGGAGCGTCGCCCGTGAGTACTGCAACTCCATCCCGCGCCGCACAGGCCGCCGAGAACATCGATTCCCGGTATCACCTGTCGGCAGGCATCCGTCGGCAGATCAACAAGGTCTTCCCGACACACTGGTCGTTCCTGCTGGGCGAGATCGCGCTCTACGCGTTCATCATCCTGCTGATCTCCGGTGTCTACCTGACCCTGTTCTTCGACCCGTCGATGGCTCACGTCGTGTACGACGGCGTCTACCAGCCGCTGCGCGGCGTGGGGATGTCCCGTGCCTACGAGACCACCCTGAACCTGTCCTTCGAGGTTCGTGGCGGCCTGTTCGTCCGGCAGATCCACCACTGGGCTGCCCTGATGTTTGCCGCGTCCATCGTGGTGCACCTGCTGCGCATCTTCTTCACCGGTGCGTTCCGGCGTCCTCGTGAGGCCAACTGGGTGATCGGCTCGCTGCTGCTCATCCTGGCGATGTTCGAAGGCTTCTTCGGTTACTCGCTCCCCGACGACCTGCTCTCCGGTACCGGTCTCCGCGCCGCGTTCTCCGGCATCACGCTGAGCATCCCAGTCATCGGCACGTGGATGCACTGGGCCCTGTTCGGTGGCGACTTCCCGGGTGACCTGATCATCCCGCGCTTCTACGTCCTGCACGTCCTGCTGGTTCCGGGCATCATCCTGGCGCTCATCGCCGCGCACCTCGCGCTGGTGTGGTACCAGAAGCACACCCAGTTCCCCGGCCCCGGCCGCACCGAGCAGAACGTCGTCGGCGTGCGCATCCTCCCGGTCTTCGCAGTGAAGTCCGGTGCGTTCTTCGCGATGACCTTCGCGGTCCTCGCGCTGATGTCCGGCCTTCTCCAGATCAACCCGGTCTGGAACATCGGCCCGTACAACCCATCGCAAGTCTCCGCAGGTTCTCAGCCCGACATCTACATGATGTGGACGGACGGCCTGGCACGTATCTGGCCGGCATGGGAGCTGTACCTGTTCAACCGCTACACGATCCCGCAGCCCTTCTGGATCGCCCTGATCATGGGCCTGGTGTTCGTGATCCTGACGATCTACCCGTGGATCGAGAAGCGGTTCACCAAGGACGACGCACACCACAACCTGCTGCAGCGTCCGCGCGACGTGCCGGTTCGTACCGCCATCGGTGCGATGGCCCTGGCCTTCTACGCGGTCGCGACCATCATGTGCGTCAACGACATCATCGCGTACAAGTTCGACATCTCGATCAACGCAACGACGTGGATGGGCCGTATCGGCCTGGTCGTGCTGCCGCCGCTCGCGTACTACATCGCCTACCGGTTCTGCCTGGGCCTCCAGCGCAGCGACCGCCAGGTCCTCGAGCACGGCATCGAGACGGGCATCGTCCGTCGCCTGCCGCACGGTGAGTACGTCGAGATCCACCAGCCGCTCGGCCCGGTGGACGAGCACGGCCACCCGGTTCCGCTCGAGTACCAGGGCGCCGCGATCCCGAAGACGATGAACCGTCTCGGTACCGCCGGTAAGCCCGGGGCCGGCAGCTGGTGGCGTCCGGACCCCGCTGAGGAGACGGCTGCACTCGAAGCGGCTCATCACGAGGCCGAGGCCGAACTGCGCACCACGCTCCGTGAGTACCAGGAGCGCGTGCACGGCGAGTCGAACGGTTCCGAGACGACGACGAACCTGCCCGACACGAAGCACTGACCGGCACGTTTCATCACGAGTGGGGCCCCGAACCTTCCAAGGTT
>NZ_JAXION010000174.1:0-6105 GCF_049311045.1 Rhodococcus sp. 7Tela_A2
GGGGGGGGGGGGGGGGGGGGCCCCGGGGCGGCGGGGGCCGGGGGGGGCCCGGTGCGGCGCGCGGGGCGGAGAGGACCGCGCCGCCGGGGACACCGTCGAGCAGGACGTCCTGCTGTGCCTCGGTGGCGAGGGCGAGAACGGGAAGTACCCCGAACCCGACGGTCGGCAGCGCGGGGATCCGTGCCGCCGAACGTCCGACCTCGGTGAGCACGGTGGCAGCCTCGGCGACGCCGAGTGCCGAACCTCCGAGTCGCTCGGGCAGGGCCAGCGACAGGAGGTCGGCCTCTGCCATGGCTCTCCACAGGTCGTCGGCGCCCAGGTCGCGGGCGAGCAGGTCGGCCGCGACGCCGGCAACGTCCTCCTGCGTCTCGTCACGTGCGAAGTCCACCGTTACCACCTTCGTGCTAGAACGTGTTCCAGTTGTAGCACTTGGTGGTGTCCCGCGGGAAGGACCCCCTACTCCCGCGGAAGTCCGAGCAGCCGCTCCGCTGCGACCGTGAGCAGAATCTGCTCGGTACCACCGGCGATCGTCAGGCACCGGGTGTTGAGGAATTCGCGGGTGAGCGGACCTTCCACCCAGCCCGCCTCGCCCGCGAGATCCATGGCGAGTTCGGCGGTGTCCTGTCGCTGACGCACGCCGACGAGTTTGCGCACGCTCGAGGCAGCACCGGGATCTTGCCCACCCAGCTGGGCGAGCGTGGTGCGCAGATCGAGCAGCGACCCGGCGGTCGCCTCCCCGATCTGTACGGCGATCCGGTCGTCGGCGACGGCGTCACCCGGTGTGGACAGTTCCAGGAGTTCCTCGATCGCCGCACCGAACGACGATTTGCCCCCCATCGCCACGCGTTCGTTCGCGAGCGTGGTGCGGGCGAGTTTCCACCCGCCACCGAGCGGACCGACGACGCAGTCGTCCGGAACGAACACCGAATCGAGGAACACCTCGTTGAACAGCGCGTCGCCGGTGATCTCCCGCAGCGGCGATACCGCGATGCCCTCCGATTTCATGTCGACGAGGAAATAGGTGATGCCCTTGTGCTTGGGTGCCTCGCGGTCGGTTCGCGCCAGGCAGATCGCCCAATCCGCTTCGTGCGCGAGCGAGGTCCACACCTTCTGCCCACGCAGGATCCACCCCCCGTCCACCTTCTCCGCAGTGGTCCGGAGTGCGGCGAGATCGGAACCGGCACCGGGCTCGGAGAACAACTGGCACCACACGATGTCGCCACGCAGCGTCGGCATCGCGAATCGTTCTCGCTGTGCCGGAGTTCCGTGCTCGAGGATCGTCGGCACAGCCCACGATCCGATCACCAGGTCGGGCCTCTCGACACCGGCCTCGGCGAGTTCCTGCTGGATGAGGATCTGCTCGGCCGGGCCCGCCGCGCGCCCGTAGGGGGTCGGCCAGTGCGGCGCGAGATACCCGGATTCGGCAAGCGCGGTACGGCGCTGCCCTTCGGGTTGCGCTGCGATGGAAGCGATGTCGTCCCGGATTCGCCCACGATCGTTCTCGTGCCCGGACAGATCGATACCGAGGTGCCGGCGGGCGCCGCCGCGCGCGAGTTCGGTGACGCGGGCGCGCCACGCCGTGGAACCGCCCAGCAACTGGCGGGTGGCGACGGCGCGGCGCAGGTAGTAATGGGCGTCGTGCTCCCACGTGAAGCCGATGCCGCCGAGCACCTGGATCGAGTCCTTCGCGGTCTGCACGGCAGCGTCGAGTGCCACGGCAGCCGCAACGGCCGCCGACACGGGAAGCTCGTCCGGGTCGGTATCGATCGCGCGTGCCGCATCCCACGCCACGGCCCGAATCTTCTCGGTGCGGCACAGCATTTCGGCGCACAGATGTTTGACGGCCTGGAACGCGCCGATGGGTTTGCCGAACTGTTCGCGGATCTTCGCGTACTCGACCGCCGTCGTCAGTGCCCACCCGGCGATGCCGGCGAGTTCGGCGGCTGCCAGCCCCGCGGTGAGGTCCCGCACGAATCCGCTGGGGACCTCGACGACACGGTCCGCCGTCACGGCGACACCGTCCAGACGCACCCGGGCGAGCGCCCGCGACTTGTCGAGCGTGTCGAGTGGCTCGAGACGCACACCGGCAGCGTCGGCGTCGACGAGTGCCCAGCGTTCGGGATCCCCGGCCAGTCGTACGAGCACCGCGACGCCCGGCTCGGCCGCGATGGCGGGGCCCGCGTCACCGGTGAGGACGAACCCGTCGGTCGCCGGTTCCGCTCGCACCTCGGAGTCGAGTGCGAGAGCGGCCGGAAGAGCGCCCTCGACGAGTTGGGCGGTGGTCTTGGCCGTCGCGTCGCCGCCGCGGCCGAACACGAGCGCCACCGCAGCGGTGGTCAGCACCGGGCCCGAGGCCAGTTCGTGTGCGGCCTGCTCAAGCATGACCGCGAGATCGACGGTGGTCGCCCCGAACCCTCCGGACGCCTCCGGAACGGCAACACCGAACAGTCCCAGTTCTGCGAGAGACGACCACCCGTCACGCCACGCCCCGTCGGTCTCCCGACGTATGGTTGCCAGTGGAGCCGTGGCTCGTGACCAGGCATGTACGGACGCCTGAACGGCCCGCTGTTCCTCGGTGGTGGCGATACTCACAGCGGGTCTCCGCCTTTCGGAATGACATGGTTACCTAGAACGTGTTCTAATATGACACCGGTTCAGAGTCAAGGCGTGAGGAAACGAAGTTATGGCCACCCCGTCCCGCTCACGTTCCAACGGCACCGGAACGTTGACCGCCCTCACCGAGGACGATCTCAGTTCCAATGCCCAGAAGGAACGTCGCAAGCGGATACTCGACGCCACCCTCGCGTTGGCGTCGAAGGGCGGATACGAAGCCGTCCAGATGCGCGCCGTCGCCGAGAGGGCCGACGTCGCCGTGGGCACGCTCTACCGGTACTTCCCGTCCAAGGTCCACCTGCTGGTCTCGGCCCTCGGGCGTGAATTCGCCCGGATCGAGAGCAAGGGAAAGATCCCGCCGGGGCACAGCCCGCTGGAACGGATGCACCTCATCCTCAGTCTCATCACCAAGGCGATGCAGCGCGATCCACTTCTCACCGAGGCCATGACGCGCGCCTTCATGTTCGCCGACGCATCCGCCGCCGCCGAGGTCGACCAGGTCGGCAAGCTCATGGACCGGTTGTTCGCCAAGGCCATGAACGACGGCGAGCCCGACGAAGAGGAACTCGCGATCGCCCGCGTCATCAGCGACGTGTGGCTGTCCAACCTGGTCGCCTGGCTGACCCGCCGGTCGTCCCCCCCCGCTGTCGCGCGACGCCTGGAACTGACGGTCGATCTACTGCTCGGAGAGGGCGCACGTCCGTCGTCCGCCACTGCCGGCGCCTGATGTAACGGGAAACACCACCCCGGAGGCCGCTCCGGCGGCACTCTGCCGCTTTTCTTCGCTTACCTTGGTTCGCGTGAGTGCCCACGACCTTCCGATCGATCTCCGACGCGCCCTCGTCGCCGCAGCGCGTACTCCGCGGCTGCTGGTGGCAACCGACTACGACGGCACCCTCGCGCCGATCGTCGCCGATCCGGGGCAGGCGTATCCCCGGGCCGACGCCGTCCGCGCCCTGCGTGGACTCGCCGCTCTCCCTTCGACGTCCGCCGCGGTGATCTCCGGCCGATCGTTGAAGGATCTCGCCGCGCTGTCGCGTCTCCCCATCGAGGTGAAGCTGGTCGGCAGCCACGGTTCCGAGTTCGACATCGGTTTCATCAACGAGATCGATCCCGAAGCCAAGCAACTGCTGACCGTGCTCGTCGACGGACTCGCGTCGGTCGCCGACAAGTTCGAGGGCGTACACATCGAGACCAAGCCCGCGAGCGTCGCCCTGCATGTGCGCAACGCGTCCGCGGAGGATGCCGAGCGCGCACTCGAGATCGTGCGCGGGGACCTCGCGTTGCGTCCGGGTGTGCAGGTCACCGAAGGCAAGTCGGTGATCGAGTTGTCCGTCGTGGCCACCGACAAGGGCGCGGCCCTCGACCTGATCAGGCACCAGGACGCCGCCACCGCGGCGGTCTTCTTCGGCGACGACGTCACCGACGAGAAAGCATTCGCGTCACTGCACGGTCCCGACGTGGGTGTGAAGGTCGGCGACGGCGACACCGCCGCGGAGTACCGCGTCGGCACCACCGAGGACGTCAACTCGGCGCTCGCGCTTCTCCTCGAGGAGCGCCGCACGTGGTTGTCCGGTGCCAATGCCGCACCGATCGAGCGATTGACGATGCTCGCGAGCCCCCGCTCCAAGGCACTCGTCACCCCCGACGGCACCATCACCTGGATGTGCCACCCGGAGCCGGACTCGGCCGCACTGTTCGCCCACCTGCTCGGCGGAGAATCCGCCGGACACTTCAGCATCGGCCCCACCCGCGAGTCGCTGCCGCTGAGCCAGCGCTACGTGGACTCGACGATGACTGTCGTCACCCGCTGGGCTGCCCTCGCCGTCGTCGATTACCTGCCGCACGACGTCGAGCCGGGCCGAACCGACCTCACCCGCGTGATCACCGGCCGCGCGACCGCACTGGTGACCTTCGCGCCGCGTCCCGAGTTCGGACAGGGACAGGTGACCTTGGAAGTCACGGACGACGGAATCCGGGTGATGGGTTTCAACGAGCCCTACGTTCTCCGGTCCCCCGGCGTGCGCTGGGACATCAGCACCGACGGCGCACACCAGTCGGCGCACGCCGTCGTGGATCCCTCCCAGGGGGACGTCGTGCTCGAACTTCGATGCGGTACAGACGATCTGAGCGAGCATCCGGTGCCCCACGAGGAGCGCCGCGCCCAGGCCGAAGCGTATTGGAGCACGTGGGCGAACAACCTGGAACTGCCGCCCCTCAAGCCCGATCTCATGAAGCGCTCGGCTCTGACCCTGCGCGGCCTCGTCCACGCGCCGACCGGGTCGATCCTCGCAGCGGCCACCACGTCGCTTCCCGAGGAGATCGGTGGGGTCCGCAACTGGGACTACCGCTACTGCTGGCTGCGGGATGCGGCGCTGACCGCACAGGCACTGGTGAGAGTCGGATCGCTCGAAGAAGCCGAGAACTACCTCGACTGGGTGCACGGGGTGCTCGAGACCCTGCCCGGACCGGAGCGACTGCATCCGCTGTACACGCTGGCAGGTGGCGCACTGCCTCCGGAAGCTGTCCTCGACAGCTTGCCGGGGTACGCCGGTTCGCGTCCCGTTCGCGTCGGCAACGCGGCGAACCAGCAGGTTCAGCTCGACGTGTTCGGTCCGATCGTCGACCTGATCTCCGAACTCGCGCATCGGCGCGAGGAGCGGGGCGTGGCCCACGCGCAGGCACTCACCGACCGCGATTGGGAACTGGTCTGCGCCATGGTGCTCGCGGTCGAGCGCCGCTGGTTCGAACCGGACCACGGCATCTGGGAGATCCGCGACAACCCGCGGCACCACGTGTATTCGAAGGTCATGGGCTGGCTCACCGTCGACCGCGCACTCACCCTCGCGGAGAAGTTCGGCCGTCCCGCCGGTGAAGGCTGGGCCGAGCTTCGTCGCGAGATCGCCGAGGAGGTCAAGGAGAAGGGCTGGAACGAAGACGTCCAGTCGTACACCGCGGCGTACGACGGCACCGATCTCGACGCGGCGACGTTGTTCATCGGCCTGACCGGGCTGGTGGACCCGGACGACAAGCGATTCCACGCGACCGTGCAGGCAACCGAAGCGGAACTACGCAGCGGGTCGACGGTGTACCGGTACCGGCACGACGACGGGCTTCCCGGCACCGAAGGCGGTTTCCACCTCTGTGCGGCGTGGCTGGTCGGGGCGTATCTCCTGATCGGGCAGCGGAACGACGCCGAGGCGCTGTTCACGCAACTCGTCGCCGCTGCGGGCCCGACCGGCCTGCTCAGCGAGGAATACGATCCCGTGGCGGAACGCTCGCTCGGCAATCATCCGCAGGCCTACAGCCACATCGGGCTGTTGCGGTGTGCCCAGTTGCTGTCCGGGCCGCCGCGCTGAGAGCCGGTTATTCGGCGTACCACTCGCGCTCGACGGCGCCGGAGGTCTTGCCGAACCAGAGCTGGGTATCGAGCGTCTCCAGCACCGGAACGCCGGAATGGGCCCGGGCCGCGGGGCCGTTGCCCCCCCGCCC
>NZ_JAXION010000175.1:0-6100 GCF_049311045.1 Rhodococcus sp. 7Tela_A2
GGACCACTCCGCGGGTGAATCCCAGCCGGTTCGCCTCGGCGAGCCGGCGACCCGCGCCCGCCCCCCCCCCCCCCGCCCCCCCCCCGCCCCCCCCCCCCCCCGCCCGGGTCGGACAGCGGCGAGCGGCGGAATAATCGGGCGGGGCGGTGCCCGTCAGGCCTTGCTGCTGCGCAGTTCGTGGCCCTTGGAGGTCTTGCACCGCCCCGATTCGAGATCCCACTGCCAGCCGTGCAGGTTGCAGGTGAGCGTGGTGCCGTCCACCACCCCGAACTTCGACAGGTCGGCCTTGAGGTGCGGGCAGCGCCGCTGGATCTCGTAACCGCCCAGCTCGATCGACGCCGAGTCGTCGTGCGCCTCCGCGAACCAGCCGTCCGCATACGCGATGCGCTCGTCGGTGAGGCACTTGAAGAACGTGTACAGGAACTCGTTGTACCCGCCGACCCGCCACGTGGTGAAGCGTGTCGAGAGGAAGATCGTGTTGACCCAGTCCGGCTCGTCGTCGCGTAGCACCGTACGGACGATCTCCGGCGCGATGCGGAATCCGTAGCGGTACTTGCCTTCTCCCTCGACGGGCTCGCGGACGATGCGCTTGGGGAAGTCGAGCACCACGGTCTCGTCGCCCATCACGAGGCCGACGGGGTAGCCGATGCCGTCACAGATGAGATCGGACTGCGCCATGATCGGCTCGAACTTCGCCCTGAGTGCGGGCAACAGCGGCTCGCCGTCGGCCGGCGCCCACGTGGCCTTCTCCGCGGCGATGACCGGCGCGAAGCGCTGAGCCATGTCCTCGATGTAGGCGGCCTTGTTCGTGAAGATCGCCTCGACCTCGTCCTCGGGGATCGGATGGGCCAGTGTCATCTTCTCGCTCCCGGCGAGGTCCACGACCGAGCCCGGGATCATCAGCAGGCCACCGTCGCGGCCGTTGATGCGCAACTGTTCGAGGAACACCTTCTGGTCGGGGAAGATGTTGCCCTCGTCGCCGTGGTCGTCGTTGAGGTAGCGCAGTTCGTCGTCGAGGAAGACCGGCGGACCGGCGGACGGGACGATCCAGGTCGCGCCGACCTGCTCGATGTAGCTGCGGCAGCGGTCCATGCCGCGCTGGCGCTTCTGCTTGCCGAAGTTGGCCTTCGTCTTCTTCGGGATGTCGTAGACCATCGGATACCAGATGGCGCCCGAGTACTGCAGCAGATGGATGTCGATGTGACCGAACGCGTCGTGCATCGGGTCCATGTCGATCGGCCGCGCGTCGTTCATGTTGAACACGGTGGTCTCGCCGTCAGAGACGACGAGCCCGGAGTCGCCGATCGGGCCGTCCGCGGGTGCTCGCATCGCAATGATCATGATGTCGAGCTCGCCGGGAGCGAGGGGAGCGTCGGGCGCGTCCCGGATGCCTTCCTTGCTGATCCGGTGCTTGACCGAATCGGTGGTCTCGTAGAACTTCGTGAAACCGAGCGCCTCGAGTTCGCGGCGCAGATCCGGCACCGGGTAATCGGGCAGCAGCACGGTGGCGTCCTTGCGGACGTGCTCACCGAGCGTCCCGGGATCGAAATGGTCCTTGTGGAGATGCGAGACGTAGAGGTAGTCGACGTCGCCGAGGGCATCCCAGTCGAGGCTCGTGTTGTCGGGGAACGGTACCCACGACGCGAAATAAGCGGGATTGACCCACGGATCGCAGAGAATGGAGCCTGCCTCGGTCCGGATGTGGAACCCGGCGTGGCCCACGCTGGTGATCTGCACTCGTTGCCTCCTGACGTGCTGACCTATGTACCTCCAGGGTAAGTGGAGAGGCCGTGGAGACACGCGGCAGCCCGCCGGGGCCACGGGTGCGGCACCGCATCGGCCGCCCGGCTACGCTGGCCGACGTGGAACCCTTCTACCGGACGATCATCGGCGTCGCGCGCACTCTGTTCGCAGGCCAGGGACTGAAATTCTCCGTCACCGGGGAGGAGCACATCCCCGCGACCGGAGGTGCGGTCATCGCGATCAACCACACCGGCTACATGGACTTCACCTACGCGGGTCTGCCCGCCCGTCCCGCGAAGCGCTACGTGCGTTTCATGGCGAAGAAAGAGGTCTTCGACAACAAGATCTCCGGGCCGATGATGCGCGCGATGAAGCACATCCCTGTCGACCGTGGTGACGCCGGCGACTCCTACCGCCTCGCAGTCGAAGCGCTGCGCGCGGGAGAACTGGTGGGAGTGTTTCCCGAGGAGACGATCAGCCGCAGCTTCGAACTGAAGAAGTTCAAGACGGGCGCGGCGCGGATGGCCGAAGAGGCAGGTGTGCCGGTCATCCCCATGATCATCTGGGGGTCGCAGCGGGTGTGGACCAAGGGTCATCCCAAGCGTCTGGGCCGCACCAATACGCCCATCACGATCAAGGTCGGCGCTCCGATTCCCCCCTATCTGCCGGCGTCGGCCATGACCGAGCAGTTGCACGCGACGATGGAGCAGATGCTCCACGAGGTGCAGGACGCCTATCACCACGAGCCCGGCGCCTACTGGGTGCCGCGCCGTCTCGGTGGTTCGGCGCCCACACTCGAGGAAGCAACCGCCGAGGACGAGCGTGTCGCGGCGGAACGCCGGGCCCGCAAGGAACGCGAGCGGACCGAGCGCGAAGGGCCGGACAGCGGCGACCGCGGCGTTTCGGCACAATGACGGAGTGAGTTCACAGCGCCCGAGCCTTGTCGCCACCGATGTCGACGGCACCCTGATCGACAAATCCGAGCAGGTGTCCGACCGCACTCGGGCTGCCGTGCATGCGGTCGTCGACTCCGGTACGCCCTTCGTTCTGGCCACGGGGCGTCCACCGCGGTGGATCGCGCCCGTCGTCGAGCAGCTCGGGTTTGCTCCCCTCGCGGTGTGTGCGAACGGCGCCGTGCTCTACGACAGTGCGACCGATCGGGTGCTCAGCGCTGCGGTGCTCCGGGCCGACGAGCTCGCGTGGGTCGCCGAGGTGGCCGCTGCGGTGCTTCCCGGCTGCGGCCTTGCCGCCGAGCGTGTGGGGGAGAGCGCGCACGACGCCGCCACTCCGCAGTTCGTCAGTTCCCCGGGTTACGAACATGCCTGGCTCAACCCCGACAACACCGAACTCGCCGAGCACGAAGTGATCGCCGAACCGGCGGTCAAGCTGTTGATCCGGCTCGCCGGAGCGACGAGTCGTGAGATGGCCGAGGCGATCGCGCCGAAGTTGCACGGACTGGTCGACGTCACCTATTCGACGACCAACGGCCTGGTCGAGATCTCCGCAGCCGGCGTGACGAAAGCATCCGGGCTACGTGAGCTCGCCCGTCACCTCGACATCTCGGACGACCGCATCGTGGCATTCGGTGACATGCCCAACGACATACCGATGCTGTCGATGGCCCGCCATGGCGTCGCCATGGAGAACGCTCATCCCGACGCGAAGTCGGTGGCAGACGAAATCACTGCCACCAACGACGAGGACGGTGTTGCGCGGATCCTCGAACGCTGGTGGCAGTGATTCGTAGCTACCGGTGAACCGCGGGACTCAGCCCACAGGCACCGGTTCTGGTGCCGGTTCCGGCGCGGGCGCACCCTCGGGTGCGGTTACCGCGATGTCGGCCGGCTGATCCTGCATCGACTGCTCGTAGGCGTCGTTGTAGGCGCGCAGCACCTTGGTGACGACCCCGGTGGCCTCGTTGAAGATCAGCGAACCGAACTCGAAGTCCGAACGCCAGCCGTCCGGCACCCGGTACTCGTCACTGGTGGGCAACCCCAGCTCACCAGTGTCGAGTCCGTATTCCTGCCACGCCTTGTAGATCTCGCCGAGCACCGCCCACACGTCTCCACCGGGGGACGAGTAGAGGGCGCCGTTGACGAACCGGGCGTGCTCGAAGCCGCCCTTGGCGGGTGCGATCGGCGACACGGCCGTGCCGAGACGGCCGGTTTCGCCGCCTTCCGCGATCCATTTCCGGGCGAGCGGGTTGTTTTCGGCAAGTCGCATCAGTTCTGCGACCAGATCCTGCACGTTCGTGGCGGTCTCGGCCGAGCCGGGCGGCAGCGCGCCGGTGCCCGGTACGGGACCCGCATCCCGCGGAGGATTGTTCACCACGATCGGCGGCGCGCTCGGCGCGCCCTTGGCGGCGGCCGCGGCGATGTCGCGGATCTTGTTCATCTGTGCGTAGCCGCCGTCGCCCGGGCAACTGGTGTTGCCGACGTCGCGGTGCGCGAAGATGATCGGCAGATCCACCGCTGCACCCCGCGGGTACGGCGTGAACGACGTGCCCTCCGAGTACATGGTGGTGCGGCCCTTGGGGTCCAGACCGGCCGCGGCGAGCCGCCAGCCGAGGTAGTTGCCCACATTCTGCACGGTGACCTCCGGCGGTGCGGCCGTGGAGAAGTCGCCCATCATCGCGATGCCGACGGTGTTCTCGTTGAAGCCGCCCGCGTGGGCGCCCTGCACATTGCGTTCCAGACCGCCCGCACGACCTTCGAAGATCTGTCCGTACTTGTCGACGAGCACGTTGTACCCGATGTCGCACCAGCCGAGTGTCTGCGCGTGGTACGCGTAGATGGCGCGGACGATGCCCGCGGACTCCGCCTTCGAGTAGTTGTTGCTGCCCGCGGTGTGGTGCACGGTGGCGCCACCGAGGGAGTCGTCGTACGTCGCACTCTGGCAGCGCAGCGACTCGTCGGCACCCCATTGCGACCTGCCGATGACTTTCAGGCCCGAGGTGCCGAGCGGCGCCGCGATGTCGTCGAGCCGGCCGTCGGCCTCGCCGGTACCCGGATCGATCAGGACCGCGCTGACGCCTTCCGCAGCCGCGAGCACGGGTTCCTGGCTGCGCAACGGCTTCGACGAGGAAGCGGGTACGTAACCGAGTTCCGGTGCCGCGCCGCCTGTTCCGGCGACCGGGACCGGCCCTTCGTCGACCGGGGCGGGCGCATCGGGTGCCGGTGCGTCGGGTGCCGGTGCGGCGGGTGTCTCGGCCGGCGGTGCTTCCGCGCCGGCGAGCGCGGGTTCGGGGCCGGGACGCGGGGTGAGGAGAACCTGCACCGCGCGTGTCGCGCCGACGAAGATCGGCTCGGTGCCGCGTCGCGCGTCGTCGGACGTGTCGTTGCGGCTCGACTCGAGGGGTTCGGTGACCGACCACGGACCCCATGAACCGTCGCCGTTCTGCGCGCGAATCAGCGCGTCGGTGTCGGCGATGTCGTCGGCGGCCAGTGCGACCAGGCTGAACGGAGTCTCCCGGGTGAGTTCCTTGACCGTGGCGCCGACACGGGCGATGGGACCGCCGTCGGGATCCGGGGTGGTGGTGATCTGCGGCAATCCGTCGATGATCTCCGCAAGACCGATGTCGGGCAGGTTGAGCCCGGTCAGTTCCTCGAGCGGGATGATCAGGTCCGGTACGGACGCGAGCACCACTTCCGCAATGTCTGGGCTGACGGATTCGACGGAGTCGCTGGTGGTGCGAACTTCC
Source organism: Rhodococcus sp. 7Tela_A2 (assembly GCF_049311045.1). NCBI lineage: Bacteria > Bacillati > Actinomycetota > Actinomycetes > Mycobacteriales > Nocardiaceae > Rhodococcus > Rhodococcus sp. 7Tela_A2. The sequence continues at coordinate 5,444 of NZ_JAXION010000175.1, forward strand.
GTCGGTCCTGCGGTGAGTCCGGACACGGCAAATGGCGTGGCGACGGCCAGGGCGGCGACGGCACCCAGGACGATCGACGGCTTAGGGCGGCGATGCGGCACTGTTTGCAACTCCCTGTTCGTGTAGATCTGCGGTCGGAGGAGGGGTTCCGAGAGGTCGAAAACCTCCATCGCGGACCGCTTCGAGAGAGCGAAATGGCCGCGATCGGGTGCAACTTGTGGTGCTGTTGTTTCTGCTGTGACTTGTGTTGCGTTGGTCCGTCACTCTTGTCACACTAGACCCAGGCAACCTTAAGCCTCAACCTGAGCTTGAGGATCGGTCGTAAATGTCCGATCCGGCGATCTACGAGTCCGTGCATCGTCCCGGAATGCGAGAACGAGGGAGCGGAACGCCATGGCACCACAATCCATCGGCCGCAGAGGAAAGATCCGTCGGAGACGATTCGTCATCGGACGACCACTGCGGAACGGGTGGCAGCCCTCCGTTGCTCGTCTCGCGGTGATCGGACTCGCGCCGGCTCTGGTCGTCGGTACGGGCGTCGGCGTGCTCGTGCAGAACCGTTCCGATTCGGTCGGCGTCGTCGAAGCGGTGTCGGCCGACACGCCGTACACCTTCTCCGGTTTCGGCCACGGCCACGGGCGGGGCATGGGGCAATGG
>NZ_JAXION010000176.1:0-5956 GCF_049311045.1 Rhodococcus sp. 7Tela_A2
TTTCCAGGCCGCCCCCCGTCTGCCGGACCCCCGGTATCTGCCCCCGGGGTACGCACCGGACGGGAATCCGCTGACAGCGACTGTCCCCGGCATGGGACTGCACTGGCTGGACACCACCGAGACGGAGCACCACTTCACCGAGTCGGTGCTCTACGGTTCGTGGGACGGCAAGCAGGCGTTCATCGAACCGATGATGACCCGGGAGTGGCTCGCGTCTCGGCCCACGATCGAGGAACCACTGCCTCAGCCCGCCGCGTACCAGCGCGCGGGCCTCTACCCGACCACCTATGCCGTGCGGTGGGACGAAGCGACGCAGACGTACACGGTCGAACTCGGCGGGCTCACGATGCGCGAGGCGTCGTGAGGCCCCTCACCCGGTCGCACGAGTACTTGTGACGTTCGAGCCTGGTGCCGGTCAGAAGTACTGAGCACCGCCGTCCACGCCGAGATGCTGTCCGGTGACGAACGTCGATTCGGCGGAGGCGAGGAACGCCACCATATCCGCGACCTCATCGGGTTCCGCCATGTATTTCTCGAGGAACGGGGTGGTCATCGACGCGAGCTTGGGGTTGGTCGCCGCGGTTTCGGCGATCCGTTCGCGCATGCTGCCGGAACCCATCGGCGTGTTCACCGCACCCGGATGAACACTGTTGACGCGGATGTTGTGCCGGCCCAGCTCCGCGGCGAAGGCGCGGGCCATCCCGGTCACCGCGTGCTTGCTGGTCGTGTAATGCACCATGAACGGCTGCATCTTCACGCCGGCCAGCGAACTGATGAGAATGATCGAGCCACCGCCACGCTCGATGAGGTGAGGTGCGGTCGCCGTGACGGTGTTCCACGTACCGGTGACGTTGATGTCGAGGGTGTCGCGGAAACTGTTGGGGCTGATCTCGTCCCACGTCTCCGGAATGCAGATTCCGGCATTGGCGACGACGACATCGAGGCCACCGAATCGTGCCACGCCCTCCTGCGCGACCTCCTTCAGCACCTCGAGATCACGAGTGTCGCCCTGCACCAAGTGCGCCTTCCCGCCTTCGGCCTCGACGAGACGGCGCGTTTCGTCGAGATCGTCGAGTGTTGCGGACTCGTAGGGCACCCCGGGCAGCGGGCCCGCAATATCGACGCCGACGATTCGCGCGCCCTCACGCGCAAGCCGGACGGCATGTGCCCGTCCCTGACCTCGGGCCACACCGGTGATGAAAGCGATCTTGCCGTCGAATCGGCTCACAGACTGTTCTCCTCAGGTCGAATGTCGAGGGTCGTGTGGCCCACGATCGGTCGGTTGCACGAGCACCTTGATGTCCGACCCGGTGCCGCCGGACAGTTCGCGCAGCTTCGCGTCGGCATCGTCGAGACCGACCACGGACGTCACCAACGCGTCGACCCTGATGCGCCCGGCGGCAAGATGCGCCAGCGCCTCGCCGAAGTCGCGCTCGCTGTACGCGGTCGAGCCGACGATCGCGGTCTCGAAGATCGCCAACCGCATCAGCAGGAGTTCGGACGGCAACCCGGAAATCCCCACGATCACCAGACGACCCTGATATCCGAGGATGTCGACGGCATCCTGTGCGCAACTCGGATTTCCGCTGCACTCCAGTACCGCCCGGGGACCGTCGGCGAACAACGCGGCGGAGTCCTCGAGCACCCGGTCGGGCGTCGTCGTCCGCACGCCCGATCCGCCCGCGAGCGCACGGCGCGCATCGTGGGGCTCGACCACCAGCACGTCGGTGATGCCCCTGGCACGGAGAACCTCGACGGCGAGCAGGCCGATGGGACCGGCGCCGAACACCACGACCCCGTCGCCCGGTGCGACCTCGGCCCGCCCGACCGCGCGGACCGCCACCGCAAGCGGCTCGGTGAGTGCCGCGTCGCGCAAGGACACGGTGTCGGGGATCCGGTGCAGCATTCGGGACGGGACCGTGACCGATTCGGCGAGGCCGCCCGGCCGGCCCAGGCCCGGCCCTCGAACCACGCCGGTGAGACACACCCCGTCGTCGCTCCGGCACGCTGTGCAGTCGCCGCACTCGTCGATCGGCCGGACCGTCACCCGGTCACCGACCGCCCATCCGCGCACGTCGGCGGCGATTTCGCTCACCACCCCGGCGAACTCGTGCCCCAGCACGTGCCCGGTGAGCGGGTCCGGTGGGTCGAAGAACAGATGCAGATCCGACCCGCACACTCCGCAGTACGCCACGTCGATGCGGACTTCACCCGGCGCAAGGGGCGAGTGGTCGACCTCGGTCACCGACAGCGCCCGTTCGGGGCCGATTACCGCTGCGATTCCCATCTGCGAACCCCTCGTCTTCGTGGTCCACCCGAACCGTGGCGACCGATTTCGTCGATTCGGGCCATCGTGCCCCTCCGGTGACGCAAAGTGGCAGTGATCTGTATCACCGGAGTCGCTTGCGTCATGCACTGGAGGTTCGATGCGCATCACTGTCACCGTCGACGGAACGCCCTATACCGACGACGTGGAACCCCGCCTTCTGCTCGTGCACTATCTCAGAGACCGGCTGGGAAAAGTCGGGACGGTGGTCGGCTGCGACACGAGCAACTGCGGCGCGTGCACCGTCCTGCTCGACGGGCAGAGCGTCAAGTCGTGCTCGGTGCTCGCGGTACAGGCGGACGGGCAGGAGGTCACGACCGTCGAAGGACTGTCCGTCGACGGTTCCCTGCATCCCGTCCAGGAGGCATTCCGGGAGAAACATGCTCTGCAATGCGGGTTCTGCACGCCGGGAATGATCATGGCGACGATCGACCTGCTCGCGGACAACCCCGATCCCGACGACGAACAGGTGCGGCACAGCCTCGAGGGAAACCTCTGCCGCTGCACCGGATATCAGAACATCGTCGCCGCCGCGCAGGACGCCGCGCAGCGCCTGCGCGAGGCACCGGCGGCAACGCAGGGAGGCACACGATGACGAGCACCGCCGAACCACGTACCGAATCCGAACTCGGCAGGGCACGCCGCCGCAAGGAAGACGAGCACCTCGTCACGGGCCGCACCCACTGGACCGACAACATCGTGCTCCCCGGCATGCTGCACGCGGCGATATTGCGTAGCCCGTTCGCACACGCACGCATCACCCACCTCGATGTGGACGAAGCGAAGAAGCAACCGGGTGTCGTCGCCGTCTACACCGGCGCGGATCTCGCGGAGGAACAGGGCAGCCTGCCGTGTGCCTGGCAGATCACCGAGGACATGCTGACGCCGCCCGCACCCGCGCTCGCCGTCGGCACCGTGAGGTTCGCGGGGGAGGCCGTGGCCGTCGTGGTCGCCCGCACCTACTACGAAGCGCACGACGCACTCGACGCGATCGATGTGGATTACGACGACCTGCCGGTCGTGCTCGACCTCGCGGCGGCCGCCGACGACACCGTTGTGCTCCACCCCGACCTCGGCACCAACCGCAGCGCGACGTGGGTGTTCGATTCGGCGGAAGCCGGGAGCGGGAGCAACGTCGACGACACCCTCCGCGATGCGGAGGTCGTCGTGGAGCGGACCTTCCGCCAGCAGCGACTCATCCCGGCGTTCATGGAACCGCGCTCGGTGGTCGTCGACCCCACTGCCTCGCAGACCACGATGTGGTCGTCCACGCAGGTCCCGCACATCCTGAAACTGATGCTCGCGATGACACTCGGTATCCCCGAGCACACCCTGCGGGTGATCGCCCCGGACGTGGGTGGCGGATTCGGCGGCAAACTCCAGGTGACACCGGAAGAGGTACTCACCCTGCTGATCGCGCGCCGGTTGCGCAAGCCTCTCAAATACACCGAGACGCGCAGCGAATCGATGATGGCCGGGCATCACGGCCGCGACCAGATCCAGAAACTCACCATCGCGGCGAGACGCGACGGCACCGTCACGGGGCTGAAGGTGGACCTGCTGGCGGACATGGGCGCGTACCTGCGACTCGTCACGCCCGGCGTCCCGATCCTCGGGGCGTTCATGTTCAACGGCATCTACAAGTTCGACGCCTACCGATTCACCTGCACCAACGTGTTCACCAACAAGGTGCCCACCGATGCCTACCGCGGTGCGGGCCGCCCCGAGGCCACCTTCGCGATCGAACGCATCATGGACGAACTCGCCGTCGAACTGTCGATGGACCCGATCGAACTCCGGAAGAAGAACTGGATCGCGCACGAGGAGTTCCCGTTCGACACCGTCGCGGGCCTGACCTACGACTCCGGCAACTACGAGGCGGCCACCGCGAAAGCGCTCGAACTGCTGGACTACGACGGTCTGCGACGCGAACAGGCCGAGCGCCGGGAGCGCAAGGACCCGGTGCAACTGGGCATCGGGGTATCGACGTTCACCGAGATGTGCGGACTCGCCCCGTCCCGCGTCCTCGGTTCGCTGTCGTACGGGGCCGGAGGATGGGAGCACGCGGCGATCCGCATGCTGCCCACCGGCAAGGTCGAGGTGGTCACCGGCGCGTCCGCGCACGGCCAGGGACACGAGACGGCGTGGAGCCAGATCGTCGCCGATCGACTCGGTATCCCGTTCGAGGACATCGAGGTCCTGCACGGCGACACCCAGACCTCCCCGCGGGGTCTCGACACCTACGGTTCGCGGTCCCTCGCCGTCGGCGGAATCGCAGTGGTGAAGGCGGCCGAGAAGGTGGTGGCCAAGGCGCGTCCGATCGCCGCACACCTGATGGAGTGCGCGGAGGACGATCTCGACTTCACCGACGGACAGTTCCGGGTCAAGGGAACCGAGAAGTCGGTGGGGCTCACGGACATTGCGCTCGCCGTGTTCGCCGCGCACGACCTGCCCGACGGGATCGAACCGAACCTCGATTCGGAGGCGACCTACGACCCCGACAACTTCTCGTTCCCGCACGGCACCCACCTGTGCGCGATCGAGGTCGACACCGAGACAGGTCACGCCCGCATCCGGAAATACGTCTGCGTCGACGACATCGGGCACGTCGTCAATCCCCTCATCGTGGAGGGCCAGGTGCACGGAGGTCTGGCGCAGGGCATCGCCCAGGCACTGTACGAGGAAGCGGTGCACGACGAGTCGGGCACGTTGCTCAGCGGCTCGTTCGCCGAGTACCTGCTTCCCACGGCCGTGGATCTGCCGTCGTTCACCACCGACCGCACCGACACACCGGCTCCGGGGAACCCGTTGGGGGTCAAGGGAGTCGGCGAGGCCGGCACCATCGCGTCGACGCCGGCCGTGGTGAACGCGGTGCTCGACGCCGTACGGCAGTTCGGGGTCCGCGACATCACGATGCCGTGCACTCCGATGCGGGTGTGGCATGCCATTCGTTCTGCCCGCAGCGACGGGACGAGTACACAGGGAGGCACGCAATGATTCCGGCCGCGTTCGAATATTTCCGGCCCACCAGCCTCGACGAGGCGGTCACGGCACTGCGCGATGCAGGCGAGGACTCGAAGATCATCGCAGGCGGCCAAAGCCTGATGCCGGTCCTGCGGTTGCGTCTGGCGGCACCGTCGGCGCTCGTCGACCTCGGCCGCGTCGCCGAATTGCGCGGCATCCGTGAGGAGGGCGACGAGATCGTGATCGGTGCGACCACCACGCACCACGAGGTTCTGCACGACCCGCTCGTCGCGCGGCACGCACGATTGCTCGCGGAGGCCACGGCCACCGTCGCGGACCCCCAGATTCGGCATCGGGGAACGCTCGGCGGGTCGTTGGCGCACGCCGATCCCGCCGGTGACCTCGCCGCTCCGGCCGTGGCTCTCGACGCGACGCTCCGGGTGGTCGGCCCCGCGGGCATTCGCACCCTGACGGCGGAAGAGTTCTTCCAGGACTACTTCACGACTGCGCTGGACGCCGGGGAAATCCTCGCGGAGATCCGCATTCCGAAGCACACCGAGTGGGCCGCCCGGTACGAAAAGTTCCATCGCGCAGCACAACAATGGTCGATCGTCGGCGTCGCCGGCGGGCGCCGCGGCGGGCGCGGCGCCCCCCCCCCCCGCCCCC
>NZ_JAXION010000177.1:0-5870 GCF_049311045.1 Rhodococcus sp. 7Tela_A2
CCCCGGGCCGGGGGGGCCCGCGGCCCCCCCCCCCCCCCCGGGGGCGGGGGCGGGAGATCGAGGAGGAGTGCGGCGGCGTCGGGTGGCGCCACAGCCACGGCGGGAACGACTCGCGGCGCGGCGTCACCCGGGAGCGTCAATTCCACGCGGTGCCGGAACGGCCGGTCGATCCATCGCCGCAGGGCCGACGGCAATGCCTCGTCGTCGGCGTCGACCGCGGGATCTCGCCACAGCATCAGGCCTGATCCCGGTGACCACAGCCCGTGCAACATGCCCTCCATGGTGCCAGCCGCGTCCGGGCGGCTCATGGCAGGGTTCTCGCTTTCGCACCGCAACTGCCGGTCGGGCACCGAACACGTGGAGCACACTGGTCGGTACACATCCGAACCCCCGAGGAGCCGCGATGTCCATTCTGGTGCAGGTTCTCGAACAGACGCCCAGCACTCGCACGCCGTGGGAACAGGTGAAGTACGGGTTCGTCGATTGGGATCACGTGACCACGCTTCGCCTCGACGGGCGTTGCGGGGTGTGGCTGGACGGCACCAGGACCGGCGAGTCGCACCGGCTCGCGACCACCGCGTCGTCGCAGGAGGCGATCTTCTTCCTTCTCAATGTGTTCGACAAGATCGCGGAGTGCTCGGAGACGGGCGGGTCGTGGATCGTGGGACACGACGGGGCCACCGTGGGATCGATCAGCGCCGCGCGTTTCCCCGCGGCGGTCGGCGACCGGCGCTCGATCTAGCGGCGTCCTCGAATTCCTCGGCGTCGAGGCAGACCCGCGCCAGGTCGTCGAGTGGGAGCGCGAGTGCGCGCGCCAGTGCCGCGACGGTCACGAACCCGGGTGTCGCCAGCCTGCCGGTCTCGATCTTCCGCAGCGTTTCCGGAGAGATCCCCGCGGATGCGGCGACGTCGGCGAGCGTGCGGTCGCGTCGTGCCTCACGGAGGAGCCCGCCGAGCCGTTTACCGGCGGCGAGTTGTTGCGGTGACAACGGGAGACGCACCATGGATGCCAGCGTATCGGAGTCGCGTCGGACGACGGGTCCGGTATGAAAATACCGAACAACGATCCGGGTCTGGTATTTTTATACCAAGATTGACAAGCCCTTCCGGAAGGACACGTGCAGTGCTCGAACTGAAAACCCCGCGCGAGATCGACGCGATGCGCACCACAGGCGCGTTCATCGCCGGCCTCCTGGACGACCTCGCGCAACGAGCCGCGCCCGGTGTCAACCTCCTCGACCTCGAGCACCGGGCGCGCGATCTGATCGCCGAGCGCGGAGCCGTGTCGTGTTACTGGGATTACGCGCCGTCGTTCGGGAGTGGTCCGTTCCGCAACGTCATCTGCCTGTCGGTGAACGACGCGGTGCTGCACGGACTGCCGCACGACTACGTGCTGCAGGACGGGGACGTGCTCAGCATGGACATCGCCGTCTCGATCGACGGATGGGTCGCCGATTCCGCACGCACCGTCGTCGTCGGAACCGAGAGGCCCGAGGATCGCCGCCTCATCGAGTCCACCGAACGCGCACTCGCGGCGGGTATCGCCGCCGCGCAGCCGGGCAACCGGCTCGGCGACATCTCGGCCGCCATCGGCGCGGTTGCCGCCGAATACGGCTATCCCGTCAACACCCAGTTCGGTGGCCACGGCCTCGGCCGCACCATGCACGAAGACCCGCACGTCTCCAACACCGGCCGCGCCGGACGCGGCCTCGTGCTGCGCTCGGGCCTCACCCTGGCACTCGAACCGTGGTGGACACCGACCACGGACGAGATCGTCTTCGACCCGGACGGCTGGACCATCCGTTCCGCCGACGGCTCCCGCACCGCGCACAGCGAACACACCGTGGCGATCACCGACGACGGTCCACAGGTTCTCACCGCACCGGCCGACCGGTAGCCCCCTGTCGGTGCGCGCTGTCACCATGCCGTGGTGCCGGGGGGACGCGCAACGAAGTGGTGGATATGGGTCGTGGTGGCGGCTATCGGGACGTCCTGGTTCCGGAGCGTCTCCGATCCGGCCGACGACCCGGTGCCCGGTAGCCCGCCGCGAGAGCAACTGGCGGCACTGCTCGGACAGGTGACCGTGTGGCCGGACCGGCCGCGGGAAAGCGGATACGAGCGCGGCTGCGGGCCGGGCGAAGGATGCGTGTTCGGCCCGGGGGGGGGGGGGGGGCCCCCCCGGGGGGGGGGGGGCCCGGGGGGGGGCGCCGCCCCCCCCCGGGGAGGGCGGTCACGACGGGTGCGACACGCGGAACAACGTGCTCGCACGCGACCTCCGTGAACCGGCGTTCCGTCCGGGCACCGACGCGTGCGTCGTCGTCTCGGGAACTCTCCACGATCCGTACACCGGTGCGCGCGTGGATTTTCGCCGTTCCGAGGCGCGCGCCGTCCACGTCGACCACATCTACCCGCTGGCGGCCGCATGGGATTTCGGCGCGGCACGGTGGCCGGCCGATCTGCGGCGACAGTTCGCCAACGACATCGCGTACAACCTCGTCGCGGTGGACGGACCGGCCAACGAGGACAAGAGCGACCACACCCCCGCGCACTGGATGCCACCGGCCGCGCGATATCGGTGTTGGTTCGCAGGCCGATACCTCACTGTCGCAGTGCGATACGGACTACCGGTCACCTCCGGCGACCATCGCGCGCTGGCGGACGCCGCCGGGTCGTGCCCCGACCCGTGACAGCGACATGTTCCGCCGGCCGCAGCGACGACGCCGGGAGATCAGGGCTCGGTTATGCCGGGAGATTCTGCGGAATCCATTCGGGGTCACGCTTTTCCATGAAGGCGCGCATGCCTTCTCGCGGTTCGGGGGACGTCTCGAGCGACCCGAACATCGTCTGATAGTCGAACTGCCCGTACCGCTCGTTGAGCATGCGTTTGACCTGGGCGCGCGCGAGCGGCGCGGTCTGCAGCACCTCGCGTGCCGCGGTCAGCGCGGCCTCTCGCAGTTGGTCGTGCGGCACGACGCGTGAGATCACACCGAGCCGCAGCGCCTCTGCGGCGTCGAAGCGACGCGCGGACAGGAGCAGGTCACGCGCCGCCGCGATTCCGACGTGGGCGGGCAGCGCCGCCGCGAACGTCGCGTCGGGAATGCCGCGCAGCAGTTCGGGGACGCGGAAGGTGGCCCGTTCGCTCGCCACGGCGATATCCGACATCATCGCGACGAGCAGTCCCCCGGCCTGGCAGATGCCGTTGACCGCCGAGATGACCGGCGCGCGGCTGTCCCGGATGGTCAGGAACGGCACCACATCGTTGCCGGCGAGCCCTTCGGGCAGATCGTCGCCGGGTTCGGACCGGCCGCCGAGATCACCGCCGGGCGCGAAGACGTCGTCGACGCCCGTGATGATCAGGGCCGCGAGGTCGGGGTCGCTGTTGACCAGCCGAACCGCCCGTTTGAGGCCGTAGTACATCGCGGGGGTGAAAGCATTCCGGGCCGCGGGACGGTCGATGATGCACCAGCCGATCGCGCCTTCCCGCTCGAATCTCAACCCACCGGCACCGAGGTCGTCTCCCATGGCCGCAGCATATACGATTCTCGCGAAAAGAGAATGGCGTGTTCATGTGGTTGTCGTAGCGGCGCCGAACACCACCACTACGGTGGAGGGATGCTCTCGCGCATCACCAAGGACACCCGCCTGTGCATCTCCCTGTCGGGCCGCCCCAGCAACATCGGAACCAGATTCCACAACTACCTGTACGACGAACTCGGACTCGATTTCGTCTACAAGGCGTTCGCGCCCACGAATATCGAGGACGCGGTCGCCGGAATCCGAGGACTCGGTATCCGCGGCGCGGGGGTATCGATGCCGTTCAAGGAAGCGGTCCTGCCGCTCGTCGACGTCCTGCACGATTCCGCACGCGCGATCGAGTCGGTCAACACGATCGTCAACGACGACGGCATCCTCCATGCCTACAACACCGACTACCAAGCGGTGACCGATCTTCTGGCGGCCCACGCCGTGGATTCCTCACTGCCGGTGACGATCACCGGCAGCGGCGGTATGGCGAAAGCGGTCACGGCGGCGCTGCGGCACAGCGGTTTCGCCGAGGGCGTCGTGGTGGCGCGCAACGAACGCACCGGCCGCCCTCTCGCCCGCAAGTACGGATACGACTGGCGTGCGGAAGCCTCCGCGACACGGCCGGGCCTGCTCGTCAACGCCACGCCGGTCGGCATGGCCGGTGCGCCGGAAGCCGACCGTCTCCCCGTCCCGGAGGAGGTCGTCGCCGCTGCCACCGTCGTCTTCGACGTGGTCGCGGTGCCGCCCGAGACGCCCCTCGTCCGGTTCGCCCGCGAGCAGGGGATCCCGGTGATCACCGGCGACGAGGTGATCGCCCTCCAGGCGGCGCTGCAGTTCGCCCTCTATACGGGTGTCACACCGACACCGGATCAGGTGAGGCGCGCGTCCGAGTACTCACGGTCCTGACCACCACCGCTCACCCTCGACGGCCGTGGCCGGGGGCGGTCGCTCAGATGGTGCCGGCTGCTTCGAGCCCGTCGAGCACGACGTTCGCCGCGTCGAAGGCCACGTTCATCTCGAGCCGGGTGAGGTCGTGGGTGTCGGGGTTCTGGAGTCCGAAGCTGTTGACCCACGCCGCTGTTCGCGCCGACTGGAACATGAAGGTGGTCGTCTCCGTCTCGCCCAGCAGATCACCGACGAACCACCCGGTGAAGAACGGACGCAGATCGGTGCCGTAGGTGACCTCGAACTCGTCGGCGATGACGGGCGCGGCATCGACCAGGGCACCACCGAAGGTGTAGAAGTCCCGGGTGTGCTCGGGCGTGGATCCGATGGTCACGAGCGCCTCGGGGAAATCGATCACCAGGTGCGCGACGACGGCGCCGACCAGGACGCGGCCCGGGCTGCGGTCACACCGCTCGGTCTCGGCGAGTGCCTCCGCCCAATGCGCCGCCGGGGTACCGCCGGTGACGTGCTCGTGCAGATTCGCCAGATACAGCCGCACCACCTCGACCGCCAGCGCATTCGCCCACGCCGGGTCGTCGTAGATGCCGGAGTCCAGAGTCGGCTCCGTGAGCGCGAGAATCTCGTCGAATGCGAGGACGAAGGTGCCGCGGTAGTCGTCGCTACGAGTGAGCACCTCCCGCAACGCGGCGATACGGGACCTGGCGTCGTCGAAGGTCTCGATCCCCGCGGGGTCCGTGAGCGCAGCGATGTCGGCGGTGGGGACCGTGGACACACAGGCCGACGGCGCGGGTGCCGCGGGCGCTGCCGACACGGCCGGCGCTCCGGCGACCGCAGCCGCGACGGCTGCCGCACTCAGGGACAAGGCAACACTTCTCCGTACGAAATGCGTCATTGTTCCGAATTTACACAGAAGTTGGAACAATGGAACGTGCGTGCGGATCCGTCGTGCCGCCCCCTACGCCCGGGATCTAGCCGGTCGCCACGGGCCGCCGAGGATCGGCCGCCCACTGCGACCACGAACCCGGATACAGGGCCGCGTCGATCCCGACGATCGCCAGTGCCGCGATCTCGTGGGCCGCGTTGATGCCCGAACCGCAGTAGACGGCGACGTCGCCGCCGGTGACACCGAGCCTTTCGAAACGCGCCGCGAGCTGATCCGGCGGGCGGAACGACCCGTCGTCGCGAAGATTCTCCGTGGTGGGCGCACTGACCGCGCCCGGAACGTGTCCCGCCCGGCGATCGACGGGTTCTTCGTCGCCACGGAACCGGGCCGACGACCGCGCGTCGAGCAGAACTCCGTGCGAAGGGAAACGCGCGACTTCGTCCGGGCCGACAGTCGGCAGGTGCCCCGGACTCAACGACACCGTCCCCGGATGAGGGCGTTCCCCGGGACCCGCGGGCCCCCCCGGGGCGCCCCCGGGGCCCGCCCCCCAACCACC